>JAACFN010000091.1 GCA_009937455.1 Verrucomicrobiaceae bacterium
GACAACTCTCTCCTTGTTTATACTGCACGGGCTTGATAGGTTTAGGTGTTAAATAACATTAACCTCTAAATGTATTATGTTTGAAATATACCAAAGTGAAAAGACGCGGAAGTATCACTTTCGTCTCAAGGCCAGAAATGGCGAGATTATCCTCAGTGGGCAAGCCTACAAGGACAAGGCCAGCTGTGAAAACGGCATAGCCTCAGTGGTGAAAAATGGAGCAGATGAGTCAAAGTTTCATATCAAAGACTCCAGCAATGGCAAAAAATACTTTGTGCTTAAATCGGGTAACGGCCAAGTGATCGGCCAGAGCCAGATGTATAAAAGTGACTCAGGCCTGAAAAACGGAATCGATTCAGTGGGCAGGAACTCTCACAGCAGCTGCAAGGACCTGACGGACTAAGCGATTCAGTCAAATCAAACCAAAAGACCATCTCCTGCGTTTGCGGGAGATGGTCTTTTTTTAGAGTGATTGATCGTCGGCCTTAAGCCGTTTAATCAGGCCGTTAATCAGGACTGGTGGGGGACCAACTCAATGGTCACACGGCGGTTTGCTTGGCGACCTTCCGCTGTGTTGTTGGATGCTGTCGGCTGATCTGGGCCACGTCCATTGATGAGAATGCGCTGATCCATTACGCCGCCATCTTTAAGGTATCCAGCCACTGAGCGGGCGCGCTTTTCAGAGAGTTGATAGTTGTAACTACGATTTCCGACGTTGTCCGTGTGTCCGGTGATATCGACCATGGTGCGTTTATACTTTGCCAGAATAATGCCAACTCCATCCAGGGTGTTGCGGGCACGGTCATTTACGGACGAGCTATCGGTAGCAAAGGTAATGTCTCCGGGCATGTTGAGCACTAAGTTATCGCCGTAGCGCGATACGCTAACACCAGTGCCTTCAAGATGACGGCGTAGCTCGGCTTCTTGCTTGTCCATGTAGTCACCGATAAGACCGCCAGCGAGAGCGCCAATACCTGCGCCCACCATGGCTTTTTGTCTTCTGTCCGTGCTTCCAGATCCGGTCAGGGAACCTAAACCAGCACCAATGAGGCCGCCAATAACGGCACCTGATGTCGAACGGCTAGTTTGTTGTTCGCCGGTGTAGGGGTTGGTGGTTTGGCATGAACTGAGGGTGAGTGAGCAGGCAAGTGCACAAACATAAAACAGCTTTGGGTGATTGCCACCAAAAAATAAGATTACCACCCCATACTGAGATATGCAGTTGCTGATCGTTTTTACAGATTGGTTTTCACGCTTGCTGTTATGCTTCTCTGTTGGTTTGCTGTGCAGAGTTGATCGCCTCATGGAGTGGCGTTAAACACCATGCCCATGGCCATTGCACAGAATACTATCGCGCTTGTCTTTGATTATGACCAGACCCTGAGTCCAAGTTATATGCAGGATGACGTTATTTTCCCAGAATTTGGGATCAATCCTGAATCATTCTGGAAAAAGTGTAACCGGCTCGTAAAGGAGCAGGGGTGGGATGGTGAGTTGGCTTACATGCACTGTCTCCTTGGTTATCTTGAAATGGATCAAGTGACTAATGCGCGTCTCGTTGAGCTGGGTGCCAATTTGAGCTACTTCCCGGGTGTTCCTGATATCTTTGAGCAGTTACGTAAACGCTGCCTCGGTCCCGAGCATGAGGCTCAGGATATTACCATTGAGTATTACATTGTTTCCTCCGGTTTGAAGGCGCTGCTCGATGGTTGCAGTATCAAAGATAATTTCCGTGCGATCTACGGTTGTGAGTTTGGAGAGGATGAGCAAGGGCACATACGCCATGCTAAAAGAACAATATCCCATACGACCAAAACTCAATTCCTGTTCCGCATTAACAAAGGCCTATTAGACTTTAAGGATGATGTGAATGATCATATGAATCCCGGTCTGCGTCCTATTCCTTTTGAGAATATGATCTACGTTGGTGATGGGCCTACGGATGTGCCTTGTTTTACGGTCATGCGTAAAAACGGGGGTAATGCCATTGCGGTGTATAACCCAGATGACCCAACGAGGAACAGCTTTAGGAAATGCTATCAACTCTGTGCCAGAGCGGACCGGGTGAAACACATTGCTCCGGCTGATTACTGTGAAGGGAGCCACTTGCGGCTGCTGCTTGAGCACATGGTGAGTGAAGTCGCCGACTCGATCTTGCTACGTCAGCTTGATGAGGTGCAGAGCGGCACGGTTGCGGCGCCTGGTTTTTAGCCGCTATTATTTCTGATGGGATAACAGCCTCTTTTTATTACTCACTTCATTGTCACTGATGCAACACATTCATTTTATTGGTATATGCGGAACCGCCATGGGCTCAGTAGCAGCCGCTATGCATGCAAAGGGTTTCACGGTCACGGGATCGGACGAAAATGTCTACCCGCCCATGTCCACCTTTTTAGAGCAGCAGGGCATTCAGATTTTCCCTGGATATAAAGCCCAGAACATCCCGGAAACAGCAGAGGTGATCGTAGTGGGTAATGCCATTAGCCGTGGTAACGAGGAGGCTGAAGCCGCACTGGAGCGTAAGCTTCTTTACGTATCGCTGCCCGAAATTCTCAAGGAGCACTTCCTTCGCGGTCGCAGAAATCTGGTAGTCAGCGGCACGCATGGCAAGACAACAACGAGCTCGATCCTTGCTTGGTTACTTAAGTCAGCCGGTGTCGACCCAAGCTATATGATCGGTGGCATTCCGCGTAATCTTGGCCAAGGGGCTACCTTTACCGATTCTGATTTTGTTGTTCTTGAAGGGGACGAATACGATACCGCCTTTTTTGATAAACGATCCAAGTTCCTGCATTATCTTCCAGAAGTAGTCGTGATTAATAACATCGAGTTTGATCATGCTGACATCTACAACTCGCTTGATGAGATCAAGCTTACCTTCAAAAGGCTGCTTAATATCGTGCCGAGAAATGGCATGGCCTTTGTCAATGGTGACTGTGTCAATACCATGGACGTGGCAAGTGATGGGCCAGCTCCGATCACTACGGTAGGCTTGGGTGCTGAGTGTGACCTGCAAATCACCGATGTTGATTACGGCCAAGAGAACACCAGCTTTGTGCTAGATGGTGAGCATTATGTCTTGCCGATGGCTGGCGAGTTTAATGTGCGCAATGCGGCGATGGCCATTTGTGCGGCAAGATTTTCTGGTTTCAGTGCAGATCAAATTAGACAGGGGCTTGTCAGCTTCGAGGGCATTGCACGCCGTCAGGAGGTGCGTGGCATTGCTGGGGGCGTTCGGGTCATCGATGATTTCGCCCATCACCCAACAGCGATCGGGCTTGCGGTTGATAGTTTGCGCCAGCAGTATCCTGATTCTCGTCTCTGGGTTATTTTTGAACCGCGTTCCAATACCACTCGGCGCAACGTCTTTCAGGGTGAGCTCGCCAATGCTCTGAGTAAAGCCGATCTCGTAGTTGTTCCCGCAGTGCCTGATCCAGAAAAAGTAGCTGAGCAAGATCGGCTCGATCCTCATAAGCTGGTTGGTGATATCCAAGCTTCAGGCACATCCTGCTGGCATATTGAAACGGTGGATGAAATCGTCACACTCGTTGCTAGTGAAAGCCGTGAGGGAGATACCGTCGCTGTGCTTAGCAACGGCGGCTTTGGTGGTATTCACCAGAAGTTATTGGATGAGCTTGGCTGAGGTAGGTATGCCTATAAAAGGCGTGCATTTCTCGAAGCTGGGGCTAGTCTGCGAACTCAACAACGCACCAAGCAAATGTCAGATAAAAAAGTAGCAATCGTGATGGGGAGCAACTCAGATTGGCCGACAATGAAGTTGGCTGCTGAGGCATTGGATAAGTTTGGAATTGGCTATGAAGCTAGCGTTGTCAGTGCGCACCGCACTCCTCTGGGCATGGTTGATTTTGCGCAAAACGCAGAGGCAAATGGTTTTGAAATCATCATTGCTGGTGCTGGTGGGGCAGCTCACCTACCGGGAATGATTGCCGCGATCACGACTCTGCCAGTGCTCGGTTGCCCAGTTCAATCGAGTGCGCTCAATGGTCAAGACTCTCTTCTTTCTATCGTGCAGATGCCTAAGGGCATTCCTGTAGCAACCTTTGCCATTGGCCCAGCGGGTGCAGGCAATGCAGGCTTGTTTGCAGTGAGCATCCTCGCCGGTAAAGACCCTGACCTCGCGGTCAAGCTGAAGGCCTATCGCCAAGAGATGGTAGAGATGGTCGCCGAAATGAAGCTCGAAGATTAAAGGTTCATGTCTGATCAGGTATTTCTTCCCGGCTCTACGATTGGAATCCTAGGCTCTGGCCAGCTGGCGCGAATGATGTCACAGGCGGCAATGCCGCTTGGATTTAAAGTGGTGGCATGGTCAGGTGGAGCAGATAGCTCATCAGTAGATCGTGAAGTCGATCTGGTTATTGATGGCTCATACGACGACGAGGCGGCGAAGGCTAAGTTCCTTGAAATGGTTGATGTGGTCACAGTGGAAACTGAAAAATTACCACCTGCACTGCTTCAAGATATTTCCTCAAAAGTAGAGCTGCGACCTAATGCAAAGGCGGTAGAAATCACTGGTAATCGTGAGCTTGAGAGGGGATTCCTTGAATCGATAGGAGCGGCACAAACTGAATTTCGTGTGGTCGATACTCCTGAGGAATTGGAGACGGCATTTCATCAACTCGAGGGCAATTGTGTCGCTAAGACAGCTACTGATGGCTATGACGGCAAAGGACAGTGGCGCTTAAAAACAGCCGAAGATCTCGAAGCATGTAAATCTGATTGGAATGGAGACTGTCGTCTCGTGGTTGAGGGTTTTGTTCCCTTTGTCATGGAGTGTTCTGTTGTCGTTGCCCGCAATGTAGCTGGTGAGGTGAAGGCTTTCCCATTGGTGGAAAACATCCATCGCCATCATGTGCTGGACGTCTCTATTTTGCCCGGACGAGTAGATGAATCGGTAGCCGAGTGCGCCAAGCTCCTATCTCAGAATGTGGTGCAAGGACTCGACTACGTTGGAATCTTGGCCGTGGAGTTATTCGTGCTCGAAAGCGGCGAAGTGCTGGTCAACGAAATCGCGCCACGACCGCACAATTCAGGCCACGCTACCAATGATGGTTGTGTGACGTCGCAGTTTGAGCAGCATGTTCGTGCCATCTGTGGCTTGCCTTTGGGCGATCCGCGACCACACGGAACAACGGTGATGTTAAACCTCCTCAGTGATATTTGGAAAAGTGATCAGGATGCTTTTTCGAATCCAGAGATCTCTCGTCTCAATACTGCCAAATGGCACTTTTACGAAAAGCAGTGGAAGGCGGGCCGACGCAAGCTTGGCCATGTTAATTTCGTCGCGCCGACACTAGATGAGGCTCTTGCGGAGAGCGAAAAATTGAGAGCGATTCTCTTTGCTGACTAGTTGTAGGTTTTGTAGGCCCAGATGCCATCCACAATCGCCTGTGCGCATTTTTGGTGGTAGTCAGAAGTGATGCATTTTTTGCGCTCGTCTGGATTGCTGATGTATCCGCATTCCACCAGAATAGCTGGGCAGCGTGTCGCCTTCAGCACTCCTAGATCCTTGCGCTGTCGTGTGTTGCCGTTGCGCGGTTGGAGTTGGCTGAGCATTCTCAGGTGCACGTGCGCTGCGAGTTTCTGGCCCAGCTCGCTGTGGTAGTAGGTTTCAACACCATTGAGGCGGGTGCCGGTGTGGGCGTTGAAGTGAATACTGATGAAGATAGCATTGCTGTAGCGATTGGCGATATCTGCGCGACCCCTGAGCGAGATATACTGATCACTGCGGCGTGTCATTGTTACTGGCATGCCTTTTGCCTTGAGCATTTTTTCCACCAAGAAAGCAACTTTGAGAGCGAGGTCTTTCTCGTAGACGGTGCCCCTGTTGGCCCCCTTGTCCTTACCTCCGTGTCCCGGGTCGATGATGACACGAGATACTTTTCTCGCGTCTGCTTGGCCCACGCATGTGACCATTAGAGCGATGGCGAGCACCAGGTTTCGGCACCAGCTTACAGGACGGTTAACAACGAGTTTGTTGGGAGAAATATCTCCACTCGATTCTAGTTGGGCAGACAAAACGACGAGGATAAGATGGTGTTTCGAAAAGTGAGGGTATGTGTGAGGGTATGTATTAGTCAGTGATGTTCTGGCTTTAGCTCGATTGAGCTTCATCGTCATTTTCATCGTATGATGACTTGCCATCAACCGCCTCTTCAAAACTATGCCGCCACCTTTTTGAGAGTAGGGGGCGGATCAGTCCATAGATCAGGTATAAAGAGAAAATAACGGTAGGTGTGTACCAGCGTGTTTGCTCGTTGATGAGGAGCAGGATGAGCAGGGCGCCACCGAGAATGCCCCAGGGGGTGCCGCGAGTTTGGAAATCGATTTTCTTAAAGCTTGGGTAGCGGAGGTTGCTGATCATTAGCCCAGAGATGGCGAGCATGCCGACTGCGAGTACCCAGTTCCAATTTCCAAGCTCACGTTCGGTTTCTGAAAAGTAAATGAGCAGGTAAGTGACTGAAGCAATGAATCCAGCAGCCATGGGGATGGGGATGCCGCGGAAGTCCATGGACTGACCTTTTTTCTTGGGCATGTTGGCCAAGCAGTTGAAACGTGCCAGGCGCATTGCACCACAGAGCAAATAAATGAAGGCGATCGCCCATCCTATCTTGCTTGGTAGGTTGAAGAGCACGGCTTTAGAAACGAGCAAGGCAGGTGCCATGCCAAAGGAAACAACATCGGCGAGCGAGTCAAATTCTTGGCCAAAGGGAGATTCTTGGCCGCCCATGCGGGCGAGTCTTCCGTCCAGTAAGTCAAACAGACAAGAGCCAAAGATGAGCAAGATAGCCTTCTCATAAAAAGGAAAGGCGGCGGTGAAATCGGGTTCCTGCATACCATTAAAAATGGTCAGCACGGCAAAGAAGCCGCAGCAGAGGTTGCCCGCTGTCATCAGGTTGGGCAGAAGGTAGATGCGGGGTTCGTCACTGGTATCAGACATGAGCGATAGCGTTTAGGTGATTGAAGCGGAGAGTGGAGTGCGCTTAGCGGCGGCTACCACGGAATTTGTTGCGAGGATCGTTATCCTCAGGAGAGGCGTCGTCTCGATAGCGTAGAATGCCGTAGCGCTTCAAGTTTTTTACAAACTCCTTGGCGTTAGTGCCTGTTTCTTGATCGTAAGCCATCGCGCCAACAAGCCCGTCTTTGTTCTGCATCGCTGACATCGTTTGTTCCGCCTTGGCTGCAGCACTGTTGATGCTTTGGATGGCTTTGGGGATATCTTTGAGGGCGGGATTGATCTGCTTGATTTCGCTGCGAGCATCGGCGACCAGGTCATGAACGCTCTGCGAAGTTTTTTTCATGCTTGCGAAGGTTTCACGGGCCTCGCTAATCGTTGGCTTTAGCTCTGCGGATAGTGTTTTGATGTTACCGCTTGAGCTTTCAAAATTGGCAATGGTTTTTGTTAACTGATCGAGATTCTTTTGGGAAAGTAGTTCTTCGTTAATCTTCGACATCGTCACATCCATGCTGTCTCCGATGCGTTGAAGTGACTCGAGTGCTTTGTCGATTTTCTCAAAGGTCACCGTAGCCTCCTTAATCAACTGGCTGGTATCGCGTGCGATGTCTTCCGCGTCTGACTTAAGAGAGTCAAATCCACCAGCGCCTCT
>JAACFN010000092.1 GCA_009937455.1 Verrucomicrobiaceae bacterium
CTGAAAAAGCCGCTGCTGATGCGAAAGCTGCTGTAGAAGCTGCTGCTGAAAAAGCCGCTGCCGATGCCCAAGCCGCTGTAGAAGCTGCTGCCGAAAAAGGCGCTGATGCTGTTGAGGCTGCTGTAGAAGGCGCCGTTAAGGAAGTTGTGCCAGCTGCACCTGCAGTCCCAGCTGTTCCTGCACCTGCTCAATAAGTTGCTCTAAACAACTCAATCTTCAAAGCACTCCCGTCATGAACGGGGGTGCTTTTTTTATTCAGAAACCCAGCCAAACCAAATACCATTTGGATCGACCCCTAAGACCCAGCACATTATCCCGCGTGATAATCCCCTTCACAGGCTTGCAATCTGTTCCGAATCTCATAATCTACGCATTCGCTTATGCAACTTTCAGCCATTATCGAAGCCCTTCTCGTCGCCTCCGAGGAACCCCTACCCAGCTCGGAAATCGCCCGTATTATCCGTGCCCGTGTTGCCGAAGCTGAGGACGCACTCGCCGCAGAGAATGAAATAGAGAAGGACTCTAATGAGGATCCTGAGGCTACACCTAAAGACTTACCCGAGGAACTTGCCGCATTAGCAGACATCAACGATGATCTTGTCACCGCTGCGATCGTAGAACTCAACCGGCAATATGAGACGTCTGGACGTGCTTTTCTCTGCACAGAACGCGCCAAGGGCTGGAAAATTTATACCCACCCAGATTATGCTGCTTTTGTGCGTCAACTCTTCCCAGACAGGAAGCCCAGCCGCCTCAGTGGTCCAGCGATGGAGACATTAGCGATCATCGCTTACCGCCAACCTGTGACCAAAGCTTCAATCGAAGCCGTTCGAGGTGTTTCCTGTGACGGCATGTTACAGAAGCTACTCGACCGTGAGCTCATCAAAATAGGTGGCCGTGCCGACTTACCAGGGCGCCCCCTACTCTATGATACTACGGATCTCTTCTTTGAGCATTTCGGTGTCAAATCAGTAGACGAACTTCCCAATTCAGCTGAACTACGCACCATCAAGTTACCAGAACCCGAGCCCGAAACAGAATCTGCAGAATCGGATGCTGCAATTTCAGATCAAAACGACGAACCCACTTCAGAAGATATTGAGCAGCAACTAGCACTCACATCTGCGGGCATACCCAATGTCAACGAGCCCTCTGAGACGACATCTACCGACGATGCCCAAGATTCAGAAGATCGATAGACCCATCAACACCACCACATTCTTTAAAAGTGCCGCTAGACGATATTCGCAAAAAAATTGATCACCTCGATCAACAACTTCTCGACCTACTTTCAGACCGGGCCGACCTCGTGCATGAGGTCGGTGAGATCAAGAAAAAGGAAGGTCTGCAGAAGGGCCGTCTTCCGGATGATTCAATCGTTGCTATTTACCGAGAAATCATGTCGGCAGCTCTTGCTCTTGAGGACAATCTCACGGTTGCTTATCTTGGACCCGAGGGCACATGGACGCACCAAGCGGCGATTAAAAAATTCGGCCACTCTATCGCCTATTCTTCTCAGCCAAATTTTGCAGAAGTGTTTGATCAGGTTGCACGTCGTAGGGCTCACTATGGTGTGGTTCCCATCGAAAACTCAACAGAGGGCGCCGTCTCCCACACTCTCGATCTGTTTGTCGACTCACATTTACAAATCTGTGCACAAATCCTTCTGCGCATCGATCACTGCCTGTTGTCTTCCATAGACAGAGCTGAAATCAAGACTCTCTACTCTCACCCTCAGGTATTTGGCCAGTGTCGGAATTGGATTCTACGTAATTTCCCAGACGCCGACCTTGTCGAAGTCTCTTCTACCACGAAGGCTGCACAGCTTGCTCATGAAAATGCCGCTTCGGGAGCAGCCGCTCTAGGGGGCAAACTAGCAGCTGAACTCAATGGCCTCGACGTCATCGACGAATCCATTCAAGACCGTGCAACTAACACTACCCGGTTCCTTGTCATCGGCGAAAAAACATGCCCTGCAACGGGAAATGACCGCACATCTATCTTGTTCTCGATTCACGATCGCCCTGGTTCCCTAGTGAGCGCTCTTCAGGCCTTTGACAAACTCAATGTCAACATGAGCAAGATAGAATCTCGTCCTTCTAAACAGCGGGACTGGGAATATATTTTCTATGTAGATCTTGCCGGCCACTGCACCGACAAACCGGTGGCCGATGCTCTTCTTGAACTAGAGAAGCACTGCTCTTTGGTGAAAATATTTGGAAGCTATCCAGACACGCAAGAATAAGCCACCCCCTCCTTGATCATGCCCAAAAACGACGCTCTGTGGAAGGCTTCAAGCCTATTGGTCTCCGACACTAAAAGTGCCGTTCTCACAACGGCAGACAATGACGGGCATCCCCACGCGACTTGGATGAACATCGTCGCTGACAGCTCGATGGAAACTGTGATGTCGATCACTGCCCCCGATACACAAAAGATCAAAAATCTTAGAGAGAATCCTTACGGTGAATGGATGATTGCATCGCCATCACTCGAATCGATGGTCTACCTATCTGGAACGACTCGTGTCATTGAAGGCGACGAGGCCAAGAGCCATTGGGACTCCATGCCAAGTAAATCAAAAGCTTACTATCGACACTATTGCGATGAAGATGACTACGAAAAATTCTCAATCATCCTCACCCAGGTTGAAAAAGTTGTCTACTGTCGTCCGCCCGGATATCGTCAGACCATTGTCTATGAGCTTAGTTCCTAGCTCCCAGCTTGCACCTTACTGTGATCTTGTGATCTAGTGATCAAAAGATCACCAAGCTTAGAGCCCCGTCTCTCCTCTGTGGGACATCCAAGCCAGAACTAGAGACCCTTGAGGTTCGCTAACTCTTTAGCCTCATCTTCTTGTTTTTTACTGTCCCAGTAATGACGGCCATATTTTGAAGTGAAGATGGTGATGAGTCCACCGTCCTCCCTGATAGCAGTCAGCACATTATTTTTGGTAACCCAACGTGTATCATCTAAACGCTTCCACTTATTGGCACCGCCATTGACTTTAAGTATGTAGGAGATCTCTAGGTCAGTGAATTCAGTATCTTTGCTGTAGCCAATCTGGTGCACGTTTCCGTTCCAGAGCTTAGCATGAATCTGGTAAATACTCTTTTCAAACAGGCTATATTCGACCCCGTATTCTCCATCATATTTTTTTTGAGCATCTCCGTACCTGGAAACACACTCTGTATAATCTTCTCCAATTCTGGCAAAAGAAGTGAGTGGCATCAACGAGATCAGGAAAATGATTAAGGTTTTCATAGGTGATGATTCTTACAGTTTGCAATCACCACGCAAGCCGTTAATCGATGGTTGATATTAGTTAATATTACAGACTTTGCTGATTGTTTTTTCATCTTAAGAATCAGCTAAAACAAGACAGATTGAATGCATTATTGGGCAAGTGACTTGACCAATCAGCATCAAATCGCCATATACAAATTGCTTATTTCGATATACTTATCTGAACATCCCTAATCATACCAACCCAATAGCAACCCAATAACAACCATGACAAAATTACTTCTACCACTCAGCATTTTCATTTTAACCTGCACACACAGCCTCGCAGAGGCACCCAATAAAACCCAAAGCGATCATTCGACGGAGTTAGCCAATGCCATGGTAAATACAGCGGCCATCATCAACTCCATTCCTGACATTATTTTCTACAAGGATATTGATGGCATTTATAGAGGTGGAAATCAGGCCTGGGCTGAGCTTCTAGGCAAGCCTTTAGACGAGCTTATCGGCAAAACTGATTTAGAGCTATTTCCAGAAGATCTGGCCAAGTTTTTCCGCACCAAAGACCAAGAGATGCTCACATCCAAAGCGACAAAACGTAACGAAGAGTGGGTAAGCAATGCAAATGGCGACAATGTACTTCTCGATACAGTTAAGACACCATGGGTCGATCAGAATGGAAATACACTCGGAATACTCGGAATATGCCGAGACATCACACCTAAATCAAATAATGAGCGCGAAGTACGTGCTGCAAACGATCAATTCTACGCGGCTCTAAATGCCATGTTTACAGGTGAATTAGCACCGATGAATGCCATCTGGTCTCACTCTGATGATATTAGTAACCAAGGGCCGTTTGGAGCAAGAATGGAAGGCTGGGAAGCAGTGGGCGCTCAATTCAAGAAAGAAGCAGCCATGAAGCTTGGTGGCCGCATCACCTGCAAAAACCTCATCGTCCACGCAGGAAGAGATTTAGCATACACCGTTTGTGTTGAGGTCGGTGAGAATATGAGCGCTGCAGGAAAACCCGTTGAAGTCAGTCACCGCGCTACCAATATTTTCCGTCGTGAAGAAGGTCAATGGCGTCTGATTCATCACCACACTGATTTGTCACCTCAGCTTGATAACGCTGGCAACGAGTGAAAACTTGCCCGCTAAACCTCATCGCTAAGCGGAACTGACACTTCGTTTCCCGCAAAAACAAAACAGCAAAAAGCCCCGCAACTGCTTGAGTTACGGGGCTTTAAATTGGTTACGGGGGTAGGATTTGAACCTACGACCTTCAGGTTATGAGCCTGACGAGCTACCTGGCTGCTCCACCCCGCGATTATAAAATGATTGCACCAAGTGGTGTGCGGGGGAAACTACGGGCTGTCATAAGCCAATGCAAGGAGAATGTTGCTTATTTTCAGCTACTGTAGAGGATCATAATTCTTGTACTTTACTGATTTTTTCATGTGGAGTTTTTAGTCGCTTGCGTTAGTTATTGGGTATGCCCATTTTTTTGGCAGCTGCGGAATCTGTTCCCGCGTTTTTCATCTTATTATCACTGATCCTCGGCTCTGTGGTATTTATATCGTTGCTGTTCACAAGGCTCCGGCAGTCTCTCCTTGTCGGTTATTTCCTCTGTGGCCTTGCTCTCTCCAACAGCGGTTTACTTAGTTGGGCTGGTGCAGATTCGGGAGAACTCATTCATGCCCTATCTGAAATTGGCGTAATCTTGCTGCTCTTCACCTTAGGTATTGAGTTCTCCGCCAGTGAAATCAAAAACCTTAAGCGACCCGCCCTCATCGGCGGCAGCATTCAAGTTTCACTGAGTGCTCTGGTCGCGACTTTAGCTGCCTACTATTGGGGCTTAGATCTGAACCAAGCTATTGTTGCTGGCTTTGCATTCGCGCTCTCGTCGACTGCCGTGTCGATGAAATGTTTCCAAGATATGGGGGCGCCTGATAGTCCGCCTGGTCGTGTGGCACTTGGCATAGCGCTCTTTCAAGACCTCGCCGTCATCTTCTTTATCGTGCTCCTGCCTGTTTTATTGGATGAGGATGAAGGTAGCGCAGGCGCCCTTGTCTTTGCATTGAGTAAAGCCACTATTTTCTGTGTTGGTATGATCACACTAAGTCGATACGGAGTGCCTCAGCTACTCGCCGCAGTGGCCAACACGCGGAGCCGCGAGCTCTTTACCGTTGCCGTTGTTGGCCTATGCGTTGTCGTTGCCGTTATTGCGGGCTTGCTCGGCTTGAGCCCTGCATTGGGAGCATTTGTCGCTGGCGTTGTGGTAAGCAACTCGATCTACAGTCACCGAATACTGGCTGACGTGCTGCCCTTTAAAGACTTATTACTCACCCTCTTTTTTGTCTCCATCGGCCTACTTATCGATCTCCAAACTCTGGCAGAATATTGGGCCCTCATATTGATAGGTACGGTTGCAACCATTGTAGCCAAAGGTATCACAGCAGCCATCGCCGCTAAAGCTTCAGGATTAAGAAGCGGTGACTGGCTACTCACGGCCGCCGCCCTTTCAAGCACCGGAGAATTCTCTATCGTGCTCTTAAATCGTGCTGCCGAGCTCGATGCGATCGACCCCGTCATCGAACAAATCCTCTTGGCATGCACTGCCATCACAATGGGACTTGTGCCATCACTGATGAAATTCTCCCAGCCCATGGCCAAAAAACTCCACAAGATGGGACTTCAAAGCAAGTCAATGAAGTCACGTCATGACTTCGGTATGCCGGGCAAAATCGATCACATCAAAGATCATGTCATTATATGTGGTTATGGACCGGTCGGGCAAAAATTACACGCCTCACTTCGCCGAAATAATATCCGCTCCGTGATCATCGAAAATAATGATCAAACGGTGAAAAAGTTACTCAAATCAGGCACCAAGTGTCTATTTGCAGATGCCAGACACAGAATCACCTGGGAACTTGCTCACATCCAAAGGGCGCGAGCTGTAGCCTTCACCTTCCCTCTCAAGGATGTTGTCATTTCAGCACTTCCCATTGTGCGCGAGATTTGCCCGAGTATTATTGTTGTCGCTAGAGCAAAATTCAGCAGCGACGCCCTTGAGCTACAACGGGCTGGAGTTAATCACATCTTGCTTGATGAGGAAGAGTGCGGCAAGGCCGTGGTGAGTACCGTGATGCGCTGCTTTAGCACAGAAGATGACGAGATGTTAACTTAGAGCAACGAGGGCTCGAACTGGAATTAGTCCGATGAGCTTTTATTGGAATCAGACTTAGGCGCAGAACCCTTCTCTTTTGATTGCCCCTTCTTGTAGGATTCACTCCGGTAATCGGTCTGATAAAATCCTGAGCCTTTAAAAATGACACCTGCCCCAGTACCCAGCAAACGCTTAATCTTACCAGAGCAGTTTTGCTGCGGACAATCCTCCAACTTGGGGTCACTCATTTTCTGGAAAACCTCGAAAATGTGACCGCATTCTTTGCACTGGTAATCGTAATTTGGCATAGCTTAAGTTGATTCGTCTTTCAGAAAGTAGAATATACGCGCTGATTAACCATTGAATAGAAGTTTCGCAAGCAAGAAACAGTTTACGATAGGTCAATGGCAACTCTTTAGCCACATCTTAGCAGACAATCTATTTAGAATCATGCCCCCTATCTCGCGCATGATCACACCTTGACCTAATCGAGTTCTTACGTTACTGGTGGGTATTCCATTTACCTTTAATTTAACTGATAATTCAAATTCATGAAATATCTACCTTTCTTACACTTCTCCATACTTAGCCTTATGGCTGCATTACTCAGCCAATGTATCCCCTACCAGTCGGCAATGAGCCCTTTGGTCGGTGAAACTCAGTATCTCTCTGGATATAGGCCTCAAAACGGACTGCCTGTCTCCGAGGGAACCCCCACCTATCAACCTAAAGGTTACTGGGATGGTGATGGGGTTCCGGGCAATGCCAAAATCCGGATCGTGCGCGCTGAGCAAAAAGCCTATTTTTACAAGGGTGACGTCCTTGTTGGCATGACGCCTATTTCATCAGGTGATAATAAGCATTCCACACCTGCAGGCACTTTTAAAGTCTCCGAAAAAGACATCGACCATGAGTCTTCTTGTTATGGCATTATCAAAAACAAAATAACGGATGAAGTCGTCAACAACAACGCCGACTTCCGTATTGATAAGCCGGGACCAAACGAGATTGCCATACACGCGCCGATGCCCAACTTCATGCGCTTCAATCACGGAATAGGAATGCACACCGGCTTTCTTCCAGGATATGCTGCTTCCCATGGCTGTGTGCGCATGCCCGAAGAGATGGCTAGCAAGTTCTATGAAAATGCGAAAATAGGCACCCCCGTCATCGTTGAGTAGCCGCGTAAAAAGACTATAACACTCACACCAGAATCACTCATTATGGCCAATTCTCTTGTTCTTACTATCTGCGCCCATGACAGGCCAGGTGTCATGAAGCTTATTTCCAACACCATCGCAGAATGTGAAGGCAACTGGTTGGAAAGCCGGATGGCTAGGCTTGGCGGTCAGTTTGCAGGTATTGTAAGAGTTGAATGCAGCGAAG
>JAACFN010000093.1 GCA_009937455.1 Verrucomicrobiaceae bacterium
AGTAATGCGATGACTAAAATAGCACCAACCGCCTGAAATGCTGCCACAACGATAAAGGATACCACAAACATCATGCCATAATGAATCACGGCAGGTCGGTAACCATAAGACGCGGCGAGATCGGCATCAAATGAACTCAACATCATCACCCGGTAAAAAAAGAACAATAGCACCATGGTGACCAAAGCCACCCCAGCCATGACCAAGACGGGCGCGGGAACCATCTGCCCAAAGAGCGCTACCCGATCATCCTCCAGCAGCAGTCCCAAGCGGCCATGCAAAACACACTCTAAATCGAGGTCCACATTTTTACCCAGCAACAACTCCATCAACAAAACCCCGAGCGCAAAGAGCGCTGTGAATGAGATGCCCGTGGCAGCATCCTGCTTCACCCTGGTCCACTTGTGAATCAGCTCAATAAACACCGTGGAGGCCAAACCCGCTAGCCCCGCACCGACAATGAGCCAAGGCGAGGATAGATCCCCTGTGATATAAAATGCGATAACCACGCCCGGGAAAACACTGTGACTGATCGCATCACCAGTGAGTGCCATGCGCCGCAAAATCAAAAACGAACCCATCTGCGAACACGGCAAGGCGACAAAGAAGGCCATCAGAATCAGCCAAAGAGCTCCAATGCCGAGAACCTCCCATGGCAAGGTGATGTATTCGATCATGTTCATCAACGAGTGAGAAGAGGCTGAGCAACCAAGTGTCTTGGCTGCGGAATGGGTTTACCGTGCGGATCCAGCTCGGGGAAATCAAGATGCTGCTCAAGTTGGCGAACAGTACCGGGCTCTAGGATATGCTCTATTTTCTCTGCATCCTCATGCACGTGATCTTCGGCATAGTCAGCTTCATTGGTCAGATAGAGCTCCCACAGACGATGATTGCGGACAATTTCCATCGCCCGCTTCCAACCCAAGCGGCTTAAGTGCAAGGAGACACCATCCTCAGCCATATCAATAAAGCCACGACTCAGCAGCGCCTTGCAATCCCTCCTCACGGCATCCTCAGTCTGCCCCCTCTTGCGAGCTAGCATTAAGACACTCACCTCTTCGTGGACAAAGCCCTCGCCCTCATGGATTTGATAAATAGCCTTTAGCGTATTCTCCCTTCTGACACGCATCCGACGCCTGAAGGTGCGCCATGCCTTCGACAATACTCCGTGCCGAGGGGCTACGAGATAAACCCCCGCAAACAGCGCTGTGGCTGACAGGGCGATTACGGGCCCCGTGGGCAGCCCATTGACCTCAGCCGAGACAACGCCGCCGGCAAGCCCAGAAAGCACACCAAACAACACAGACAACAGCAACATGCGGTCAAAGCGATCGGTAAGGAGATAGGCCGCCGCCGCTGGAGTAATCAGCATGGCAGAGACCAGCACCACCCCCACCGCCTGCAATGCCACCACCACCGAAAAGGTCAGCAAAAAGTAAAACACGCCATTGAGTAATTTCACAGGGTAGCCAAGCCCTCTAGAAAAACCCTCATCAAAACTCATTACTAACAAGGGGCGCCGCAGAAAAAACATCGTCACCACAAGAACCAAGGTCGTCATCAACATCATCCGCAAATCACTGGCGTCAATCGAGCCAACATTACCAAAAAGAAAATTCATGACCCCAACAGTGTCCTGCTGATTTCTAGATTGCCACATGATGCCAAAGGCAAAAAATGTCGCTAACACAATTCCCAATGCTGCGTCCGACTTCAAGCGCGTGCTCATCATCATCAAGCGCACTAAACCCGCCCCCAATAAACCTGCTGTAGCAGCGAATACAAAAATCACTCCCGGGCTACGCTCTGAGCTGTAGATCAGACCTGCCACCACCCCCGGAAGAACCGCGTGAGAGACCGCGTCACCCATGAGAGCAACTCGCCGCAGGACAACAAAACAACCCAGCAAACCACAACCAGCACCCAGTAATACCGCCGCCATCATCGCTTTAGCGCTACCGCCAGCCGGTATCAGAAAATCAACGGCAGAAGCTAAAACTGACATCTCTTGAACCATGCTGATCTTTATAATTTGGCAGCCCGATCTGCGACTTCACTAAGAATGGTCAGGCGCCCGCCATAGGTCTTTTGTAGCAGCTCAGGTGTGTAGACATCCTTTACTTCGCCAAAGGCAACAAGCCGCATATTGAGAAGTAGCAAACGATCAAAATACTCACCTGCGGACTGCAAATCATGATGAACTACAATGACTGTTTTACCGCGCTCACGCATTTCGCGAAGTAGCGTCACTATAGCTGCTTCAGTCGCCGCATCCACTCCAACAAACGGCTCATCCATCAAATACAGATCGCTATCTTGAGCCAGCGCGCGAGCTAGAAATACCCGCTGTTGCTGGCCACCACTCAGATTACCGATCTGCCTGTTCGAATAGGGCAGCATGCCAACCTTCTCGAGTGCCTCAGAGGCACGCCTTTTTTCGGCCTTGCCCGGTCCACGAAATAAACCCAATCCACCATAAGTCCCCATCAGAGCAACATCCATCACCGTGACGGGAAAATCCCAGTCGACACTCTCCCGCTGAGGAACATAACCAACACGATGTAGATTCTCTCGCAACGGCTTGCCAAACACTTTGACCCAGCCACCTGATGAGGGCACAACGCCCATCACCGCTTTGATGAAGCTCGACTTGCCTGCGCCATTTGGCCCGACAACACCGACCAAGCTGCCAGCCGGCACTGCTACATCAATACCATACAGTGCAGGTCGCTTATGGTAAGTTACCGTAAGGTCGTGGGTTTCCAGCGCAGGTTGTTGTTCGTCACTCATTGCTATTACTATCGCTATTACTCTTACTACTGTTCTCTCATCAAATTGACTACCCTGCTAATACCAGCAAGCACTGATCACTTCAAGCCGTCCACCAGCGTATTCACATTATGTTTGATCATGCCGATGTAGGTTCCTTTATCATAGGTTTCCCCATGCAGTGTCACCGTATCTCCGAGCTCCCCCATCGCATCAGAAAATAACTCATGCTTGCTGACCTGAACACCCGCTTCAGCCGCAACAGCTCTGATGCCCTTGGCATTCACGCTCGACTCAGGAAAAATAGTCTTCAATGCACGCCGCTGGATGAAGTCGACGAGATCAGACCTATCTTTCAAGCCCGATTCAGAATTAGTAGACACCCCCTGTAATCCTCTAACCTGAATCGCAAAAGCTTTACCGAAATAATGAAAGGCATCATGACTAGTAACCAGCACTCTTTGCACTGGCGGGATCTCACCGACCCTTGCCTGTGCCCAATCATGCAAAGCGATAAGCTCACCGGCATAGTCCGCTGCCCTCTCTTTGTATTGGTCAGCACCTTTTGGATCAGCCTCCGATAAAGCATCAACAACAACGCTGAGGCACTGAGCCCAAAGCTTTGGATCCCCCCAGATATGTGGATCGTAGTAACCTTGGAATTCTTCCTCTGGTTTTAACAAATCGGCCTCTGCAATGCCGTCAGTGACCGCAAACACGCCACCATGATTTTTTGCTCTTTTCTCCAAAACATCCTGCATCTTTCCCTCCAGATGATGGCCGCTATAAAAGATAATATCCGCACCCTGCAGCGCCGCCGTATCTCTAAATGTCACTTGATAGCTATGCGGGTCGACACCTGGCCCCATCAAACCCTCAACCAAAATGCGATCTCCGCCGATGATCTTGACCATATCAGTCACCATGGTGGTGGTCGTCACCACCCTCAGTTTGCCCTCCCCGTTGGCTGAGCTAGGCGACACGTCCTGCTCTTTCTGCAGCATCCAAGACAAACCACCGACCAGAGCACCGATGACCACGATAATGACCACTATCTTTTTTGTCATGAAGCCTCTTAAAACAGAAGACTGAGACCGTCAAGTTGAAATTAGCCTCGGCTAATTTTCTTTTCTGCGCAAAACTAATTTAACACTACAATTCCTGCTGTATTTGTGTAGGTTTTTCGCAAGACTCTCACTGAGTGGAACGTAAATGAAATATCATGGATAAAAACGCAGGCAAAAACGATCAAAAACCCAACAAGGACAACGGGAAAAAGGCCGCAGAAAAGGCCGATAAAAAAGGTCAAGATACTGCCAAATCTACATCTTCAGACTGTGGAGCCTGCGAATGCACAGCCCAGAAAAAATTCTTTGTGCCCGTGTTGATTCTTGGTTTCCTTGCTATTCTGCTTGTTGCCATCATGCCTACCCTCGGGGAAATCGGAATGGCTAGCGAGAGCGCCACCACCACGATTGGCAAATGGATCGGCTTTCTCGGTGAATTTCACCCCCTCTTTTTGCACCTTCCGATTGGCGCCTTAATGCTGGTCCTGCTCATGGAAGTGTTGCGCTTGATCACCTTCGGGAAATACACCCCCAATACCACACTGGGTTTATTTTTCGCATCAGCCACTGGTGTCTTTGCCGTCGCCTTCGGCTACTGCCTCTACCTGACTGGAGACTTCTCCGGCGAGCTCATTGAGGAACACAAGCGAGATGGCATCATCTTCACCATCCTTCTTATTGCCACTTTCCTTGTTAAGTACACCTCTGACATTGGCCTCATGGGTAAATTTGCCAAACCCTCCTACATCGTCGGCCTATTCCTAACGACTGCCATGATGATGAGCGCAGGCCATCACGGTGGTCAAATCACCCACGGCGACCCACTCGACAAAGCCCCATGGAAGCTCGACGAAGAAGCCGACACGGCTGAAGTGATCGTTGATCCCATCCTCTACACCAACATTGTTCATCCCATTTTGGAGCAAAAGTGCATTACCTGCCACGGTGAGACCAAACAAAAAAGCGGTCTGCGCATGGACAGCTACGCTGCTCTGCTCGACGGCGGCGAAGAAACTGACTGCTTGATTCCCGGAGATACCAAGAACAGCGCCATGGTCGCCTACCTGCACCTCCCTCTTGAAGACGATCTACACATGCCACCCGAGGGCAAAAAACAGCTTACCGAAGAAGAAATTCAAATCCTCAAATGGTGGGTTGAAATCGGAGCGCCTGAATCAGACACCCTCAGTGCTCTTGAAGTGCCCGAGGAAATTACAGCAGCTCTTAATACGCTCAAAACACCAGAGCAGATCGCTCGTGAGAAAGCAGCTCTTGAAAAAGCTAAACAAGAGCGCATTGCTACTATGAAGGCCAAGCGCGCCCGCCTTGCCTCATCCTTGAAGTCGGTCAACGAAAAGTATGCTGGCTCGCTCAACTATATTTCCAAGGATAGCACCAACCTGTCTTTCTCTGCCGTCAGCTACCGTAAGGATTTCAATGATGAAAGCCTCGAGATTCTCAAAGATGCCGCCGCTGACATCACCGAGCTCGACCTCAGTGCCACTGCCATTACCGATGCTGCTGCCTTTAGCCTTGGTGAATTTGCCAGCTTGAAATCACTCAAACTCAACCAAACAAGTATCACCGACTCATCTTTGCCTGAAATTCAGAAACTCAATCAGCTCGCGGTTTTGAACCTTCACAGCACAGCGGTCACTGATGCAGGCATTAAGAACCTGGAGCCCATGAGCTCGTTGAAAAAAGTATACCTGTGGAATACCAAGGTTACCGAGGCCGCCGCCAAGTCACTGGAAAAAACGCTCACTGACAAACACCAAGAAGCTCAGCAAGGGCTCGAAGAGGAAGATCAAGATAAGCTTACACCTCAAGTCATCTTGGGAGCCTCAAGCAAGCCTGCTGCTGCGCCAAAACCTGCGGCTGCACCAAAACCTGCTGCTGCACCAAAACCTGCTGCTGCACCAAAACCTGCTGCACCCAAGCCTGCCGCTAATTAGCATAGCCGCCATTGGCTTCAATGCCCATGCCCTGCGCTAGGAGCCCTAGAAGCCCTAGCGCACACTTTAGCTTTATCTTCCTTGTTCTTTAGCTGTCTGACAAGCAATACACAGTGAGACCGATGGCTTGGCCTTCAAGCGCTCGATATTGATTTCCTGTTGGCAATCATCACATATGCCGTATGTGCCGTGATCAAGCTGATCCAAAGCGTATTCGATTTTTTCCAACAGCTTGCTCTCTGAGAAGCCAAGCTGATGTTCTACCATGTTTTCGGCAATTTTGTCAGCCCTCTCGGTCTCATCTGCAATAACACCTGAGCCTGTCTTCTTACTGTGTCGGTTAACATCGGCCAAGACGTCTTGCTGCTGACCTATAAGGGCTTTTCTCAGTTCTATTTTTTCACTTTCGGTCATTTTTCAATCAGTGGTTGATGGGTTTTTTTTGTTAGGAAAAATTACAATATAATACTTCACCATATTGCAACTGCATTCAACTACATACTGAGAATATTTTTGTAATCATGTTGCCTTTCGTTTTTTTCAGCACTAAAGACATTTATCACATCAGCACATGATGTGATCTCTTCATGGAGGCCCGCTACTGACGGGCAGGAAATAGATGGGGAATCCAGTGACGCTCGCATTGAACATGTGAGCCATTCTGGAGCGGTTACGCCACTGTAAGTCATAACACGAGAGTGACATGACAAGCCAGAATGCCAGCCATGAGGATTAGAGTGATCTCCTGCGTAAAACAGGAACCCCTCAACACCCATGAATAATAAAACATCCGCACT
>JAACFN010000094.1 GCA_009937455.1 Verrucomicrobiaceae bacterium
GTTGCGCAGGACAACGATCCAAAGCCAGGTATTGAGCGCCTTAAGAAGTCACGTAAGCTTTGCGCGGCCTTTCTGCCTATCTTCGCTTTGACCGTCACCTTCCTCGCTTTCGACTTGCTCAAGGCTCTGGATTACAAGTGGTTCTCAACCATGTATGGGGTTTATTTCTTTGCCGGTTGTGCGCTTAACGGCATGGCCTTGTTGATCCTCACTTCGATCTTGTTGCGCCGTGCAGGTTATCTGCAAACGGTGATGAGCCCTGAGCACCACCACATCATGGGTAAGCTCACCTTCGCATTTGTGGTTTTCTGGGCATACGTGACCTTCTCACAGTTTTTCTTGATCTGGTATGCAAACATCACAGAGGAAACCAGCTACTTCCTGCTGCGTAATACAGGTAACTGGAACGTTGCCAATATCGCCCTTGTGTTTGGCCACTTTGCACTGCCATTCCTGTTCCTGATCCGTTCTGACGTGAAGAAAAAGCCTGCTCTGATGATCCCAATCACGATCTATCTCTTCATCCTACACGCGCTGGATCACTACTTGATTGTAGCTCCTGAGCGTGGCCCATCACTGACGCTGGGCAGTGAGGCTGGCGCCTCCCTGTTCCCATCAGGAAGTGTTGTTTGGTATGATTTGCTCGCATTTGTAACGGTGGGCGCATTCTTCCTCTTTGTTTATCTTCGTATGTTCACCAAGAATAGTCTCTATCCTTGCCGTGACCCTCGTATCCTCGAATCAGCTAACCTGTTCAACTAACAGTCAAGCCAGCTTATTTACCCAAAGAATCACAACTTCTTAAGGACAATGTCTAATCAGTTTTCTAATCACCGCGACACCCCGCTGCGCCGATTCACCGCTTTCTGGTGGGGGCTTGCTTACTTCGCTATCTTTGGTCTCGTTTCGGCTCTCTTTTACTGGCAGTCCGGATCACCCGTCGATGCTGTTGCCCAAGTCCGTGCTGCAGATCGTTATGAAGTCAGAGCCAAGGTTGATGCTGCTCAGGCGGAGTTATTGCCTCCAGCTGGCACCACAGACAAGCTGACTGATGAGATCAAGGGTGGACCTCAAGCGACTGACCAGTTTGTGCCAGGTTCAGCATCTCACACACGTGCCATGGAGCAGCTTGCCTCAGGTGGCGATGAGGCTGCCAACGAAGGCTTCAAGCTCTATACCGCAAAAGCTTGTAACACCTGCCATGGAGCAGATACCAATAGACCCATTTCGCCAGCTTATCCTAAGCTCGGTGGTCAAAATGCGGAATACCTGCTCGCGCAAATTAAAGACATCCACAATGGTGTTCGCACCAATGGCGGCAGTGCTGTGATGAAGGGCATGACTACCGCAATGAATCTCAACGAAGATGAGATGAAAAAAATCTCTGACTGGGTTGCTTCCGCTGATAAGCCGGCAGTTGAGCTCGTCGAAGGCGACGGCAAAAATCTTTATATGGCTAAAGCCTGTGCCACTTGTCACGGTGCTGATGCCAACACACCGATCATGCCCATCTACCCGCGTCTTGCAGGCCAGAATTCACAGTATCTTTATGACCAAATGAAAGCCATCAAGGACGGCACTCGCGCCAACGGCCAGAGTGCCGTGATGAAAGGCATCATGGCCAATGTCAGCGAAGAAGAGATGAAGGTCCTCTCTGATTGGATCGCAGGCCAGAAGGTAGATCAGCAATAATCCAATTTCCTACAAGAAACAAAATCATGTCCACTCAAAGTAACGCTCCCACCACTGAGGATATCGAACTGCGTTCAGAGATCGATCGATCGCTACGTCATCCCGTGATGTTCTTCTTCACCAGTGGAGCTGCCTGGTTGGCAGTTTCTCTTGTGCTTGGTATTATTGCTTCGATCAAAACACACAACCCAGCCTTTTTGGGTGAGGGTTCCTTTATTCAATACGGCCGAGCTTTCCCTGCGCACATCAACGCCCTTGTTTACGGCTGGGGCGCACAAGCTGCCTTTGGCGTGATGATCTGGCTGATGGCCCGCTTGTCTCGTCAGCCTAGCCGCAATGCTGGCACGCTTTTGGTCGCTGGTCATATTTGGAACCTCGGTGTTATGCTCGGAGTTGGGGGCATTATTGCTGGTCATGGTACTGGCAAACACTGGATGGAATTCCCCACATTTGTCTGGCCAGTGCTACTAGCGAGTTATGCAGCGATCGCGATCTGGGTCGTCATTTCTTTCCGAGTTCGCCGCGGTGATGATGAAGCATACATTTCTCAGTGGTATATTCTCGCCGCTTGTATTTGGTTCCCATGGATTTACCTCACCGCTAATCTTTACGTGAATGTCTTTGATGTGCACCCACTTATGGCTGCAGCGATTAATGGCTGGTTTAGGCAGGCACTTGTCTTGTTATTCTTTGTGCCAATCGGCATTGCTAGCGCCTACTACATCACCGCTAAAATCACCGCTCGCGCGGTTTACAATTATTCCTATTCTGCAGGAGGGTTCTGGGCGCTTGCCATCATTGCCCCGTGGGCAGGCTTCCATGCGGTCATGGGTTCTCCCATCCCTATGTTCTTACAATACACGGGAGCGGCAGCCTCGATGCTTGCTGCTGTGCCGCTTATCTTTGCTGGAGTCAATGTTTTGAAAACAACCTCAGGCCAAGCTGAAGTGTTGGCCAACAGCCCATCCCTGCGCTTCACAGTGGCAGGGGTATTCGGATTGATTGCCCTTGCATTACTTGGGGTCATTCTCGCGCACCCCGATGCTATCCGCTATTCGCAGTTCAGTCTTGCCAGTTATGGCTACGACGTTCTTGCCCTCTACGGCTTCTTCAGCATGTGCATGTTCGGCGCAATCTACTTTATTGTTCCTCGTGTCACACGTCGTGAGTGGATCTCTCGCCGCCTCATTCGCACCCACTTCTGGTTTTCAGTCTACGGTGTTTTATTGATTCTTGTATTCTGCACACTTCTGGGAGCGTTCCAGCAAGGGGCTGCTCAGGAGAATTTCGATCAGCCTTGGAAGCAGGCAGTCAAAAGCACCTTCCCCTATGCTGTTGGAATCACATTTGCTTGGGCTGCCATCCTCTGGGCAAACATCTTTTTCTTCATCCACCTGACATTGATGTGGCTTCGTCTGGGTCGCCGCAGCTCTCACCCAACACTTCTACGCCGTGATCACTCGGCTCTTGGTCCACACGGACCAGAGGGCGACATCGATGAGCTGGAGGGCGCACAAGCCTAGTATCCCATTCAATTTTAAACTGATAACTTTAAACTAAGTCCATGACCTTTAAATATTTTCTCATCGGGATGTTTGCCAGCTTCGGCCTGGCCTGGCTCTGCATGATCGCCATTCCTACCGCTAAAATGGCCTCCCTTCCGCCTGTCAAGATGTCCGGTGAAGAGGATGCGGAATACTATCAGCGCAAGACCACTGGCAGAGTTTTGAATGGCGCTCAGATTTATGCCGCCAATGGCTGTTACACCTGCCACTCGCAGCTGATCCGCCCTACTTACTTGGGTAGTCAGATCTTCCGCAAAGACTTTGCCGGCATATCCAATGCGGATATGGATACAAGACGTGAGACTCACTATGACGATTACCTTGGTGAGAAATATGCTCAGATTGGCCTGACTCGCATGGGTCCTGACCTAAGTAATTACGGCCACCGAGCAGACGCCTACGGTGCCAAAACGGGCATGTCTGCAGAGCAGTGGACGATTGCTCACCTCTACAATCCGCGCGACCAGAAGCTGCAACTTGGCGAACAGGGTGAGGAAATCGATATGACCTGGTCAAACTGCCCAGCTCAGCTGCAGATGTTTGCAGAAAAAGATTTGGTAGGTCAGGGAGATAGCTTGGCCCTGAATATCAATACGGTGGCAATGACTCAGGTTGTGCCGCTCGAACAAGCTCGCGTGTTAACCGACTACCTTCTTACCCTCAAGCGTGATTCTGCGTTGCCTGAGAGCATGAATAATGCTCCCAAAAATTCAGGCGCTGCAGCTGCTGACGCGAAGTAAGCTTTCACCATAACTTTCTAATTTCTCTCCATACCATGTCCGACCCATCTACTAGCAAACCGGATCTCGATGATGATACCAATGTGAGCATTGATGCTGCTGCGGTTAAGCGCGAGAACCAAATGTTTACCCAAGGATCCGAGCCCATTTCTCTGTGGGTCATCTTAGGGGGTGCTTTGATTATTTTGATCGCCGGCGGCGTCATTGCAGGCAGCATCTTTGATTATAACAACTACGTGAAGCCAGGATACGTTCGTGCCACAGCGCCTGGTGCCGCAAGTGCTGCGACACTACCTAAGTCTGCGCTCGATGCTTACCTTAAGATTGGTAAAAAGGCTTACACTGCTTGTGCAGGTTGCCACCAGCCAGGAGGAGAGGGTAATGCGGCCTATCCACCACTTGCTAATTCAGAGTGGGTAACTGGCCCAAGCTTACGCCCAGCGTTGATTATTCTTAATGGTCTCCACGAGGCGATCACCGTAGATGGCAAAACTTATAATGCCAATATGCCTAGCATGGGTTCTGGCATGGACGCCAAGCAACTTGCTGGAGTGCTTAACTACATCCGTAACAGCTTTGGCAACACGAGTGATGCATTGATAAGCTTGGAAATGGCTCAGAATGCTCTCGATGTCTCGAAGGAACGCGATGGGGGGCAGGTGACAGCCACCGAACTCAATGCCGATTACAACATAGATCTTGTGGGTGCTCCACTTGATCCCGAGACGCTCGTCGACCCTAAAACACTTCTCCCTGTTGAGTCTAACGAATGACACACTCTCATTTGACAATCATTCCTAGCCGACTACCTATTTTACTACCATCACCAATCACATACCCGTAATGAGCGATAACCACGACAGCCACGGAGATCATCACGATCATCATAATCCTGGATTTATTAAGAAATATATTTTCTCCACTGATCACAAGACGATTGGCCTGCAGTATGGCCTCACGGCAATGCTATTTTTGCTGTTTGGATTCTACCTGATGATGGTCATGCGTTGGAGCATTGCTTATCCTAATGAGCCTCTTCCTGCGTGGATGAGCTGGCTGTTCACAGAAGATTGGAAAGCACAGTGGCTCACAGAAGGTAAGCTGCCTGGTGAAACCTACAATATGTTTGGCGCCATGCATGGAACCATCATGGTGTTCCTCGGCATTGTGCCGCTTGGCTTTGGTGCATTTGGTAACTACGTGACGCCACTGCAGATTGGAGCCCCTGATATGGCTTTCCCCAAGCTGAACATGGTCAGTTACTACCTCTATGTCATCGGTGGAGTCATGATGTGTGCTAGTTTCTTCATGGAGTCTGGTGCTGCCAAGTCCGGCTGGACCAACTACCCGCCGCTCTCCTTCTTTGCGGATGCGCAATATCCACACCAATTCTGGACCGGCCAGACCCAATGGCTGATGGGGCTTGTCATGTTGATTTCATCGTCCCTCTTAGGATCGGTGAATTTCATCACTACCATTATCAACTTACGAGCTAAGGGCATGACCTGGATGCGCATGCCGTTCTTTGTTTGGGCGATGCTGGTCACAGGTTTCCTCCTTTTGCTTTCCTTCCCGCCACTTGAAGTCGCCGGTATTATGCAGGTGGTTGACCGCATGTTCGGTTCCAGCTTTTTCCAGCCATCTGGCCTCTATCATCAGCAGATTGGTCTTGCTGACGCATCAGGTGGAGGTAGCCCGCTGCTTTACCAGCACCTCTTCTGGTTCCTCGGGCATCCAGAGGTCTACGTGCTTCTGCTGCCAGCGATCGCCTGCGTTGCCGAGATTATCCCAGTCAATACGCGTCGCCCAATCTGGGGATACAAGTCAATGGTTTACGGCGTGCTCGTTCTCGGTTTCCTCTCCTTTATCGTCTGGGCGCACCACATGTATATGACCGGCATGGGGCCTGCTATCTCGACGTTTTTCCAGACGACGACGACCCTTATTTCTATCCCATCGGTGATCTTGTTGACGTGTCTGTTGATTTCCCTGTGGGGTGGATCAATCAAGTTCACCCCTCCGATGATGTGGGCCTGCGCGTTCCTGCCCATGTTTGGTATTGGTGGCCTCACCGGTCTGCCGCTCGCCTTTAACTTGGTGGATCTTCACCTGCATGACACTTACTACGTGATCGGCCACTTCCACTATGTGGTAGCACCTGGTATTCTCTTTGGTTTCTTTGCTGGTGTTCATCACTGGTATCCGAAGATCACTGGCCGCTACACCAGCCGCACGCTCAACCAGCTGCACTTCTGGCCATCACTCATCTTGATGAACACTCTGTTTTTCCCGATGCTTATTCAAGGCATGGCCGGCTTCCACCGCCGTTGGTATAATGGAGGTGATGCTTATCTTACCACCGACCCAGATAGCGCTAACGTGTTTGGCAAGACGATTGCCGAATACATCGACCTTAACATCATGATGTCATGGTCTGCTTGGCTGCTCTGTATCGCTCAGATACCATTTATCATTAACATCTTCATCTCCATGAAAACGGGTAAGAAGGTGGAAAGTGACAACCCGTGGGACGCCTGTTCCCTTGAGTGGGCTACTCCGACGCCTCCAGGACATGGACGAATACGCCCGCCCCGAGGTGGACGAAGACTTCTACGCCCAGTGGAGGAAGCCCGTGGATAAAACCGAAGAAGGCTAAACCAATTATTTATCACCCAACACTCTAGCATATTTTCTCATGGAAATTCCCTTTGTAGTAGAACCCCGGAAAGACACCGGGCTTAATAACTCTAAAATCGGCATCTGGCTCTTCCTCGCTTCCGAGGTGATGCTCTTTGGCGGTCTCTTTTCAGGATATATCTTCCTGCGCATTTACGCAGACTATCCATGGCCCGAGCGAACTTTGCCTGTGCTGCCCGGTCTGATTAACACCTTCATCCTCATCGGATCTTCGGTGACGGTTGTCTTCGCCTGGGTCTCTCTCAAGCTTGGTCAGTGGCGTAAATTTCAGGTCTATATGGCAATCACGATTGTCTGCGCGGCGCTGTTCATGGTCCTTAAGGGGATCGAGTATAATGCTAAGTTTGCGCACCAGGCAATCCGCTTGGACGACTACACAGTGATTGAGGGCCACGCTCACCCACAGGGGGGCAGCCACGATTACCATGCACCCAAGAAGAACTTCAATATCGAGGCCGATACCGTCCAGATTAACCTAAGCCGTGTAGACGATGCATACTACGAGGTGATGGGCAAACAATACACTGAGGGGGGCATGGTGCTCGCGAGTGAGCTGACCTTGAATGACGGTAACGTTATTGCAAAAGGTAGCGCCATTAGTAAGGAGCTCATTGATCAGGCTAAGAATGACTACCTCGCAGCGCTTGCCAACAATAGCGAAATTGACATCGAGCTGGGCCGCGAAGCGTGGGCATTGATGAAGGCAAAATATCAGGGTAAGAGATACTACGAAGCCGTTGAGGGAAGCAAAACACTCAGCGAAGTTGTATCTGCTCATGTCAAAAAGCTTAAGCAGCAGCGCAAGGACGATTACCGCTCCACTACGCCTAACCTTACCTTTGTGCCGAGTTCAGGTGCTGCAACAATTACGGTGAATCCTTACTGGGGTAAACTAAGCAACCCTAAAGAGGGGGATAAGGGAACACTCAAGCTTAAGGACGAGACTCTGATTTC
>JAACFN010000095.1 GCA_009937455.1 Verrucomicrobiaceae bacterium
TTTTTTAATGCCCAGAAAAACCTGCAAGTCATCTACTGGACTCAGATCGCTGAAGCCGAAGTCAAAGACGGCAAGCTTGTGCTGCATTTCTCTGAGCAAAAAAATAGCGGTGTCGTTGCTTCACTCCACCCGATTCCCACGCAGCAACGAGACTTACTGAAGAGGGCCGTCGATGGCCGCATGGAACAGCGTCAAATGGAACAGCGTCAGATGGAACAGCGTCAGGCAATCAACAACTAGGCCAGACACACCACAAAAAAACCACGTCGAGGACGTGGTTTGTAATGGGGGTATTTAATGGGGTCTTTGAATGGTCATGATCCCGTCCATTGACGCAATGACAATGGACGGGTGACAAATAGTTCAGATTGCTCTGCTAGTTGACGGCAACAGCATCGTTACCAGTTTCGCCGGTACGGATGCGGATTGCGGATTCAACAGGTGAAATGAACACCTTGCCGTCACCGATCTTTCCGGTGTTGGCGCTTTTGACGATAGCTTCAGCAACAGTAGCTGCATCCTCATCATCAACGATGATTTCGATTTTTACCTTGGGGAGGAAATCGACTGTGTATTCACTACCGCGATAAATCTCGGTGTGTCCTTTTTGGCGTCCGAATCCTTTGACTTCTGTTACTGTCATTCCTTGAACGCCGACGTCAGCGAGGGACTCCTTTACTTCTTCAAGCTTGAAGGGTTTGATAATGGCTTCGATTTTTTTCATGATGGTCAGTGGTTGGTAATCTATGGTTTGTAGTTAATAAGACAAGCAAGCATCGTGCCAATTTATACAGATATAGCTAAAATTGTTTGTTTTTCGTGCTTATTTTCCCCGATTCTCAGCAAATCAGGCTCATTTTCTGGCGAATCGACCACCCGGCAACTGGCATACAAGACCTTGAATCTCAAGCTTAAGCAGCATGGCATTGACTTCTGGCAGCGGCAGGCGGGTTTCCGTGAGGATTTCATCAACTCTCAAGGCATCATCACCAAGGGCATCATGAATGACCCGCTCTACACCGTCAAGCTCGGGAAATACGGGCAGCTCAGCTTCTGTGGACTCAGACATGGTCCCCTCGCTCTGCAGAGGGAGTATGGAAAGATCATCCAGAATATCTTGCCCCCCCGTTACTAATGTCGCGCCTTCTCGGATGAGCGAGTTACACCCAGCAGAAGACGGCCGGTCAATTTGTCCAGGAACGGCATAAATCGGCCGTCCTAACTCTCCGGCAATGTTGGCAGTGATGCGGGCCCCAGACCATTCTGGACACTCGACAACCACCACAGCCCGCGACCATGCCGCTACTATCCTATTACGCATAGGGAAGGTTTTTTTACTCGGCGGGGTGTTTAATGAAAATTCGGAGACTACCGCACCATAGCCTGAGGCAATTTTTTCAGCGAGTGCCATATTTTCAGGTGGGTAAACTTGCCCAAGCCCTGATCCGATAACGGCAATGGTGCGGCCATTGGCTGCCACCGCACCCTCGTGAGCATGGGTATCAATACCTCGAGCGAGGCCAGATATGATGGTGAAGCCGCTCGTTGCCAATTGGAACCCAAACTGGCGAGCTGTCTGAATCCCGTAGTGTGATGTTTTTCGCGAACCGACGATTGCCAATGCATGACGATCGGCCGGCTCTATTGATCCCCAGACGTAAAGCACCAATGGTGGGTCGTAACTCTGCCTGAGAGCCTCTGGGTATTCTTGATCCTCTAGGGTAAGGACCGACAAACCACGGCGATCGACCTCACCAATCTCCGCCGCCAGGTCAATTCGGTTTTCCCAATCGCTGATGATCTCGGCAGTCTCTGCGCCAACGCCGTGCACTGCCATCAAGCTTGCTGGGGATTGACTTAAAATTTTACCAGCACTGCCAAAATGATCCATCAAGCGCCGCACCCTTACCGGTCCTATCTTGGGCAACATATTGAGCGCTATTAGCGCCTCACGACAATTCATAGATTTAATCTAACGGTTCTGACCGCAATGCCAAATCCCAAATACAATAAAAGCAACAAGCTTACTCTGAAACACAAAAAACTCCTTTCGCATAAAGCGGAAGGAGTTTTGAAAGGTCCGGATATATTCCGGATGGCCCTGATTAAGCCTTGAGCTTGGGCTTGCCTGTTCGGCGTACTGAGGAGCCGAAGCGCTTTTGAAATTTATCGATACGTCCCGCTGTGTCCACAAACTGTTTCTGGCCTGTGAAGAAGGGGTGTGAATCGGACGTGACGCCCATTGAGATAATGAAGTGATCAACACCGTCGATTTGCTCAACCTTGGCAGACTTAGCAGTGGAACGTGTTATAAAACGTGTGCCAGTTGTCATGTCTTGGAAGGCGACGGGGTGATATTCAGGATGCAAATCTTGTTTCATAATTAATTTAAGTTACTGCCACCACGTTTCCGGCGCGGCGGGATGGGGAAAATGCATTATTTGCGAGCTGTGTCAAGTCGTTACCTGAATATTTGATGCCCTTATGAAGCATTGATATGCCCGTTTTATGCTCTATATGTCTGCGATGACTCTTAGAAATGTACTCGTTTATAATGGCTTAAGCTTAGAAATTTACGCTCAATACTTCCACAGCTCATACTTATCCCATGACTTGCTAGCACGCTTATTGCCGTTCACATAGGACTTGTTGATCCATTTTTTTGCCAGCGCAGGGTTTTTTTCAACCCCTCGGCCGTGATAAAAAGATTCACCCAGCTCATGTTGAGCTTTTGCCTGATTCTGAATGGCGGCTTTTTCAAACCACTTGAAGGCATTCTCAGAGTTCTGCTCTGTTCCTATCCCCTGCTGGTGATAAACACCGACGCTGTATTGCGCCTCGGCGTGTCCTCCCTCTGCAGCCTGACAAAACCATTTAAAAGCGCTGAAAGGGTCTTTCAGAGTACCCTCACCATAATGATAACAAAGTCCCAAGCTGTATTGAGCCTGAGCGTCACCCTGTTGAGCTGCTATTTCGTATAGCTCAAGAGCGACATTGGGAACAAAGGTTTTAGATCCCAGCCTATCGTCATGTATCGCCGGCAAAGCATCATTATCAACTCCGGGCAAACCTTCTAACCCCGATTGGTCAGTCTTTTTATGTTGTCCTGCAGGCATTCCCATCGTGTCGAGATTACGTAAGCGCTCCGATCGCTCGACCCGCCCTTCTTCTGATCTTGAGGGCAGCTCTGCATCACGCTCCTGGGATTTTGCCTTCTGGTTCTTAGACTTCATAATTTAAGGTATCTCGAAGTCTAAAATAAATTGCCTGCCAGCGCAACACTCAATGATTAGCATTATAAGTTAGCTAAATCTATGCCGCTTTACTCAGCCGCCGCTACAGAAAGCACCTCGCCCTTCACCTTGATAGTCTCAATGGGATATTGGCCGACAACAATGTCATCAAGGCTGATCTCACCTGAAGCCTCGATAATATCATCAAAAGTGATCTCTTGCGCACCTTCCAAATCAACACCTGATATATCATAAAATGAAAACCTTACGGTAATGCCCGTGACAGGATAGGTATTGTGGTTGGTCATTTTAAATTTCACCACCATGTCCTCCACTTCGACCATATTGATGTCTTCGGGAGGATTCATCCATAAAGGCTCGGTCAGCACAATTGATTCAGCCACGGGACTTAAAGAAATCTTCTCCTTAGGGGCCTCGACCTTAGGGGCCACCACCTCTGGCTCAGCGGGCTCATAGAGCACATAAGCCATGATCACTGCCAGCAGCACAAAGCTCACAATAATGGCGATGGTGTTGCTTTTTTGCTTTGGCATGGAAGCCCCACCACCTGCAACCTGTGCATTGTATCTATGCATTTCGGAAGAATTGCCGGAACCCTGATGTTTTTGCATGGCGATTTGTTAACATAACTTGATCTATTCTCACAACAAAAACCTCCATTGATTAGGGCGAGTTTCAGGAAGGACTATCCATGACTTACCATCGTCATGCGCTAATCATACGCTAACTTTGCGCTCTCCTGGCACCGCAGCCAACAAACAAAGGCCTAGCTCTCTGAGTCCTCAGCGCCCTCGGCCTTGGCTTTCTCTGCGGCTTCTGCAGCGAGCTCAGCTTCAAAATCCGCCTCCAACTTCGCTTGCTTCTCTGCCTCGCTAAGTTCGGCGGCCTCCTTTTCGGCTTTCTCGAAAGCCGCGTCCTCTGCGGCCTGCTGAGCCGCTAGCTTTTCGGCCCTCGCTTCCTCTTTAGCCCTACGCTTATCTTCTTTCTTCTGCTCTCGCTCGCGACGTTTTTGATCTTTGCTTGGTGTGAAGGCCATGGGTCAATCTTGTTGTAGTTTAAATGAAAGGTGAATCGGTGACAGGTAAACCCTGCTTCATACAACGGCGACATCCGCTGCTGTTCGACTTTCATACATAGTGGAAGCCTTCTCAACCAAGAAAAAAGGAAAAATAAGCCAAAAAAATAAAATAAAGGGCTCTGGCATCACAACAATCACACCCGTCTACCTTGTTCCTTGTGCCGAGCCCGTCGTTGAACTAAGCATGTGTTCCCATGAATTCCTATTTCGAAAAGCTTGGACATACTGTGCTCGAACGCTGGCGGCAGCAAAACTTCTCGCTCGAAGCCTTTCCACAGCTTGCCCAGGTCGCTATCGATGAAACCCCGCCGTCTGAGAACGTCGACCTCGAGGAGATGATTCATGAGTTCCTCGCCAACGACGATCAACCTTTTCAGAGCCAATCTGGATTCGGTCAGCCTGAAATCCTCGCCTTTAATGACCCACGCTTTTACATTCAGATCCTCTTTTGGATGGAGGGAACCACGGAAATCCATCAGCACGAGTTCTCCGGTGCATTCCATGTCATGCACGGATCCAGTGTTCATTCCGAATTTGAATTCGCGGCGGCGCAGTCCGTAACGCCGCATATCCGCATCGGCGAGCTCCACACCAAAAAAATCGAGCTGCTCGAAACTGGGCGCACCGTGCCCATCACATCTGGTCGGGAATGTATCCACTCCCTGTTCCACCTCGATACGCCATCGGTCACCGTGGTGGTCCGCACTCATCACGACCCCGGCACAGGACCCCAGTATAATTACCTGCCACCCCACATCGCGCTCGACCCGATCCATGCCGATGCTCTGACCATGCGCCGCAAGCAATTACTCGACGTGCTCGAAAACCTCGACCACCCCGAATACGTCACATTGGTAAGCGAAATGATCGGACGCCTAGATTTTGAGCGCGGTTTCAGCACACTGCTGCACACCATGCCGCGGCTGCAGGACATCGACGAGTGGCAACCCGTTCTCGAGACCTTCCAACAAAAGCATGGCGAACTCGCCAAGGGAGTCGCTGATACTCTGGAAGAATGTCTTCGCCGGGAAACCATCTCCCAGATGCGCCACCACATCGATAACCCGGACCATCGCTTTTTCTTAGCACTACTGATGAACGTCCAGAACCGCAGCGGTATCCTCTCCCTCATCAGCGAACGATTTCCAGACCAGTCACCCATCGAGACCATCCTTGGCTGGGCAGAAGAGCTGCTTGAGCTCACCGACTTTGGTCTCGCCCTACTCGACGCCAGCTTTCCTGAAACGCTCGACGTAGACATCGAGGATCAGGCCGATTTACTGATGGGCGCACTGCAACACGCTCTTGAGCAAAACCCGGAAAACCAGACCGCTACTGCTAGTACAGAGCAAGCCGAGATCCACAGCGCCCTCTCTAGCTCCTGCCTGCGACCCCTGTTTGCGTGAAAGCGTAATTAAGGGGCTGACCATTTGTGGCGTTCACACTCCGCTTTATTGGCGCGATCTGTGATCAACCCTCAATCATATTGGCATTGACTTCCCTTTGTCCTGCCAGCTTATGGGCCTATGAAAATGATCATTAGAAACCTTTCTCGCAGCACCACAGAATCTGAAATCAAAGATCTGTTTGCCAAGTTTGGCGAGGTGACGGCTTGTGATCTCGTCATGGATAAACAAACAGGAGGTTCTAAGGGTTTTGGCTTTGTCGAGATGCCCAATCCCAAGCATGCAAAGTATGCTATTAAGAACCTGAACGATAAGACCATCGCCAATAGCCGCATCCGTGTGAAGGTAGCTGAAGAGAAGTAGGAAGTAGATAGCGAGCATCAGAGCTCCGCTCCTTCATTTCACCTCATCGACGGCCGCTGGATCAGCTTGGCAGGATTTCAAGGTTGCAGACCCAGCGGGAAAAATGGCACAAGGAGGCATGAAGTATTTCCTCTTACTCGTTCTGATCGCGCAGCCGCTTATGGCTCAATTTTCAAGTGATGTGGTCAGTGAAGACAGCGTGACCAAAATTGCCTTTGGCGCCTGCAATCAACCTCGTGCTAAGGACCAATCGATTTATCAGGCGATTCTGGACCAGCAGCCCGATCTATTCATCTTCTTGGGTGACAACATTTATGGGGACACCACTGACATGGAAGTCTTCAAGAAGAAGTACCAGGCCCTCGCTGATACGGAGGGATACCAGAAACTGCAGGCGCAGACCAAGGTGCTCGCCACCTGGGATGATCATGACTTCGGCGTTAA
>JAACFN010000096.1 GCA_009937455.1 Verrucomicrobiaceae bacterium
GTAAGCATGATAAGCATCAGGGCTAGGACGGAGGTGAATAGGTGTTTAATCATGAAGTGAAATGTTTGTGCTGTCTGTTTTTATGCCCAATTCATCATCAGGCAAATCAAATTATATATACGGAGGGACATCTGTATTCTTACGTCTGATCTTCCCCCTTTTCGATTATTTTACTCTTGTTCCCTCAGCGCCTCGGTTTCATGCTAACGCTATCTTGAATCATTATATTCAGCACCCAGTTATCGAAGATCGGCTTGCTCGCTTGCGCCAACGTGACTGCCCTACCCCGAAGTTCCGCCAGTATGTCAAAGAGGTATCACAACTGATGGCACCCTATGTGACGGCAAACTTGCTGACCCTTCCCGTTGAAGTGGAAACTCCCATGGAAATTACAACCGGCAGAAAGCTGGCTCGCGAACTGGTCCTTGTGCCCATCCTTCGCGCTGGGCTTGGCATGCTCGATGGCTTTATGGGTTTACTGCCAGATACTAGCGTGGCGCACATCGGGCTCGTCCGGGACGAGCAATCACTACAGCCAGACTGTTACTACTTCAAGGCTCCTGACCACCTTCCAGATGCAGACGTTCTGGTTCTTGATCCCATGCTCGCAACAGGTGGCTCAGCCTGTGCCGCCATTGCCGAACTAAAAAAACAAGGGGCTCGTCATCTTCACTTTGTCTGTATGGTCGCAGCTCCCGAAGGATTAGGTGCCATGAACGCGGAACATCCGGATGTGCCAGTGTATTATTCTGCACTGGACAATCGCCTTAATGAGCAAGGTTACATTCTCCCAGGTCTTGGCGATGCTGGAGACCGAATTTTTGGCACCAGCTAAAAGCCTACGAAGAGCCGCTAAAACATCAGAGGAAAGACTCCCCCCAAAGAACTCGATCCTTCAACAAGGATAGTGTTCACCTCGACCTAGTCGACAGATTCACCTGCCCGCGGGTGCGCCGCATCATAGGCCTCACGCATTCTCTCCTTGGTGACATGAGTGTAAATTTGAGTCGTCGATAATGACGCGTGACCTAACAGCGTCTGCACACTGCGCAAATCCGCGCCGTGATCGAGCATGTGCGTTGCAAAGGTATGGCGTAGTTTATGGGGTGTTACTTCAAAGCCAATATCAGAGGCAGCGAGGTATTTTTTGAGCAGCATCTGTACAGACCTAGCAGAAAGTCGGCGCTTCTGAGGGTCTTTATTTTTGTTAATAAACAGCGGCCCGTCATGCACCTGAGCTTCGCTGCGGTATTTCTGAATCGCCTGCATTGCTTGCGCGCCTATCGGAACCATGCGTTCCTTATTGCCCTTGCCCATTACACGCAATGTTTCCGACAAAAAATCAGCGTCCCTTACATCGAGTGCCACCAACTCAGACACACGCAGCCCGCTTGAGTAAAAAAGCTCCATAATGGCCGTGTCTCGTAATGCCTGCCACGGCAGGGCGCGTACGTCGGGATCCATTTTTTGCGGCATCTCAAGTAATTGCTCCATTTGAGAAAGAGTCAGCACGATGGGCAGTTTTTTCTCTGACTTGGGTAACTGAACGTCATTGAGAGGGCTAATACCCATGCCTCGGCGATGAACCAGAAACTTGTAAAATGATCTCAGTGCAGCAAAGCGAAGCCTGATCGTAGAACGTGCCATCTCTTGCTTCATCAGCTCAAATAGATAGCCGCGAAAATCATCTGCGGAGCAATCACGCCATGATGAGAATGCATCGCCACGCCAGTCTAGGTATGCATTAAGAGCGTGGCTGTAGTTACGCAGAGTTCGTGCCGAGGCATTACGCTCAACACGCATAAACTCAAGAAAGGCCTCTACATCATCACCCATTACTTTGATATTCTAAAGCATGCGTGACTTACAACAACGACAAAATGGCGCGCCGCTGCTGGGCTTACAGTGTCACCATCTCACCCGTGCGGAAGGACTGGTCGGCCGCGATAACAATCTTCATGGAGTTGATCGCATCATCCATGTGGTTGCTGAGGTCTTCATCGTTCTGGATAGCATTGAGAAAAAAGACCTGTTCGCGATGGCAGAGCTCATCATGATCCGGTTCGTCTCCCGTTAACGTCCAAGCGTCTTGCTTAACAAAGTTTCCCTCTGCATCGAGTTCTGAAAAATGACGGCGCAGGGTATTGGTCTTGGTGTGGGCGTCAACATCGGCGGAAGCTCCCTCACCAGCAGCTTCCTTCGCTTCAATAGTGACACAGCCTTTTGGCCCAACGACGTCTTTGACGAAAAACGCTGTCTCGCTCATCATCGGCCCCCAGCCAGCTTCATACCAGCCGACGGAGCCGTCTTCAAAAGTCACCTGCAGATGTCCGTAGTTGATTTTACCGTCAGGAAGCTCATCGCTCAGGCGAGCACCGAGGCCGGAGACGCGCACAGGTTTGGAGCGCGTCATCTGGCACATGACATCGACATAGTGCACCCCGCAGTCAACGATCGGGCTGATTGATGACATCAGGTTTTTGTGCGTCTCCCAGCTAGGGCCGGACGACTGCTGATTGAGGTTCATGCGCATTACCAGCGGCTTGCCAAGTTCGTGAGACATCTCGATAAATTTCTGCCAGCTTGGGTGATGACGCAGGATATAACCGATGACTAGCTTGCGGTTGTTAGCCTTGGCAGCATCAACAATACTCTGTGCCTCCTCAACGGTTTCAGCGAGTGGCTTTTCAATAAACACATCACAACCAGCCTCAAGAGCGGCAATCGCGTAGGGCGCGTGAGTATCCGGATAAGTGGAAATAGAAACCGCGTCAGGCTTGGTCTCCTCGAGAGCCTTGAAGTAGTCGTCAAAAAGGGCGTAGCTGCCACCCAGCTCCTCGTTGAGTTTCTCACGTGAACCCGCCGAACGGGTGCAGATGCCTACGATATCGAACTCAGGAATGTTGTGGTAAGCGAGGGCGTGTGAGCGGCCCATATGGCCGGCGCCGGCGCAGAGGATAGTTGGCATCGTTTGTCAGTTGTTGGATTGGAACCTTAAGTGCTTTGTTTTATATTACGTGCTGGCTGGTGAGCATTTGTCAACGCTCGCTCACATTGCACTTTCTTCATCAGGTGACGCGGCTTCCGCTACCTCAATAGCATCGACATCGCTATCCACCTTATCCCAGAAGAAGAGAGCAAAGAGAATAAAGATCACCGCTGCCATTCCCGCAGGGAAGAGCCAGTAGCTTTTCCAGTCGACCATCGCTTTGGTGATGAGTTCTGTGCTTGTACCCTCTGGATAGCCTTTGCCGAACATACCCAGCAGGCTATCGATGAAGCTCAGCTCGGCCTGGGTAGACGCTGCCTTCATATTCTCCATCAAGGCTCCGTGGCCCGCGGGTGCCGCTCCATATTCGCCATAGGTATTAGGTAGCGCCTTATCGGTAAATGGGAAGGGCCCACCAAAGGCCATTCTGAAACCAAAAAACATGCCCAGACCTTGGGTTAGGAAAACAAGCAGTGATTGAGCCTGGCCGCGAATTTCGGGGGAGGCTTTTTTATCCGTGTAGATAAAGCCCGTCACAAAGAAAAAGTCGTAACAGATACCGTGCAAAGCAACACCCAGCAAGAGCATCCATGTCACTTGATCAGGCGCGCCGAAGGCAAACAGGGCATAACGCGCCACCCAGCATCCCATCCCAATGAGTAACATCAATTTTACACCGAGCTTACGGAAGAAAAACGGGATTAAGATCATGAACACGATCTCGGACATCTGGCCAAGCGTCATGGTAGAGGCCGCTTGTTCGAAACCGGCTGCACCCAAGAATGCCGACGTTTGCCCATAATAATACGCCAAAGGAATACAGATCAGCATCGAGCTCAGAGCAAAAACAAGGAAGGGTGGGCTTTTAAGAAGCTTGAATGCATCGAGCATGAGCAGCGAGCTGATATTCAGCGGCTTGCCTTTGGCCGGCGGCGGTGTGTTAGGCAGGGTGAAGCTATAAATGCCAAGGGCGATACTGGAAATAGCGCCAAGCCAGAAAATGTTCAGCGAGGCTGACCAACCACAAAGACCGAGGGCCAGTCCGGCGACGATCCAGCCGATGGTTCCCCAAACGCGAACCTTAGGAAACTGCTCCTGTTTCAGGTGGGTAAAAGTAATGGTGTTACCCAATCCAAGGGTCGGCATGTAACAGAGCATATAGGCAATCATAAGCCAGACGATCAGCTGCCCTTTTTCCGCACCTTCAGGCGCGATAGTGGCGATAACACACATGATCACTCCCCCAGTCAGCATCAGGACCCCCATGACTTTTTCTGAGGAAAATAACCTATCGGCGATCAAGCCGAGAAACAGAGGAGCAAAGATGGCGGCAATGGGTGCGCTCTCGTAAGCACCACCAATGAAGTCGCCCAGACCATTGTTGCCCATAGCGAGTGCTAGGGTAGCAAACCATGCTCCCCATGCAAAAAACTGCAGGAACATCATGATGGAAAGACGGGATGCTGTATTGTTATTTATCATGGGTATCGCCGTGGCTCTAATGGATTGATAAAGGGGAGATTAAGGCTAAGCGAGGTCATGAGACCAACAAAAAAACCCGGCGGCCACTAATCGTGTGCCAGCCGGGTGATTAAAGCGATAGCCAACGAGCCTGTTAACGCTCGTTGAGGGGCGGCACTGGCATGAGCTCCTGTGGGCCCACATACTTAGTGAGCGGACGATACAGGCGGTTATCACGCAGCTGCTCAAGAATCTGGGCGGCCCAACCAGATGCACGGGCAATGGCAAAAATTGGCGTGAACAGATCCGTAGGAATACCCAGGGAGTAATAAACCGTAGCTGAGTAGAAATCGACGTTAGCGTTCAAGCCCTTGCGTTCGAGCATGATCTCGGCAATACGATTGGACATATTGATCCACTTTGGCTCGCCAAGTTCCTCGGTGAGCTCGAGTGCCATTTTCTTGAGGTGCGGGGCACGTGGGTCGAGCACCTTGTAGACACGGTGACCAATGCCCATGATCTTCTTCTTGTTGGCAAGACAGTCCTCGACGTAGGCGTCCACCTTGTCTTCACTGCCGATTTTTTCCAGCATGTGGATGACTCCTTCGTTGGCACCTCCGTGGAGAGGTCCTTTGAGGGTGCCGATGGCAGAGGTCATGCCCGAGTAAATATCACTGAGGGTGGCTACCGTCACGCGGGCTGAGAAGGTAGAGGCATTCATGCCGTGGTCGGCATGCATGGTGTAGGCAATATCAAGTGTCTTGACTGCAGCCTCGGTCGGCTCTTGGCCATTGAGCATATAAAGGAAATGAGCGGCTTCGTTTAAATCCGTGCGGACCGGCAGCAACTCGAGGCCCATGCGTGCGCGGTGATAATAGGCCACAATGACCGGAATACGTGCAATGATTGAAATGGCGGCTTCATAAAGCTCGTCATGGTCAGGCTCGCCAATCTTGGCGCGCTTGTCAAAAAGACCGAGCATGGAAACTCCGGTGCGTAGCACATCCATGGGGCTGGCATCATGCGGGGCTGCCTTGATGAAATCGACAACCTGCGGGGGCAGGCTGCGGTTCTGGTGCAGCTTACGCTGAAAATTTTCCAGCTCCTTGGAGTTGGGCAGGCGCCCCTTGAGTAACAAGTAAGTAACCTCGCCAAAGCAGCAGTGCTCGACAAGATCATCAATATCGTATCCGAGGTAAGACAATTTTCCGTCCAGGCCTTCCACACGGCTGAGGGCTGATTCATTGGCGATAACTCCTTCGAGTCCTTTTGCGTAGTCACTCATGATGATTAATGATTCTTGGTTAATTTTTTGTTATTATTAGCCGGAGCTTGCTCCGACTATTTGGGACTTCTCTGGTCATGCCTTAGCGTGACAATACGAAAAATATGAAATGGCTTTGCAAGAAATGATGCCGCAAAGACCAATGGCGGTGTGGAGGTAAGCGCTAAATCAGAAGCGATGCAAGAATGAATCGTTTTGGATATGTGAGATTTTTTAATATTTCCGGTATTCCATGGTTGGTATTTTGCTTCTCTTGATTAGATTGAGCCCGTGGAAAGCATTCTTGCTATTGAAACCAGTGTGCCCGAGGCAAGTATTGCGCTCTGGTCTGATGGTGATTGGTTGTTCGAGGCCCAGTTTCTCAGTGACCGAAACCACAACTCCATGGTTTTTGAGCCTCTCGCCGAAGCCCTTGCCTTACTTGAGGGGCGTAAATTATCCACTGTCCTCGTCGGCACTGGGCCTGGCAGTTATAGTGGCACGCGCATTGGCATTGCTGCAGCACAGGGGCTCGCCATTGCCAAGTCTTGTGCAGCTGCGGGGATAGGGTCGATAGCCGCCACTCCTCCTGCCCGTTCTGCTGCTCGTTCTATGGCAACATCTCCGGCGAATGCTGCTGCCACAGCAGTCGGCGATGCCCGCAGAGGTCTGTATTATATTTCCCCGATCGCAGCCTCAGGTGAAGCCGAAGAGCCAGAGCTTATGGACGCTGCGGTGTTGGAGCAGCGCCTCACTTCTATTCCAGATGATCTGCTCTTTACTCTCGATGACCCCGCCAAACTGGGACTCAATGACCAGCTCCAAG
>JAACFN010000244.1 GCA_009937455.1 Verrucomicrobiaceae bacterium
CTTGCCTCCTACCAATACAAGAGCATCGATCGAGGCGATTGAGTCTGTGTATTCAGAAACCTCCACTTTCTGAAATGGCGTTTTACTGAGCAAGGCGATGCCAAAATTACCCGCCTGAATCTCATTCTTTTGGTAAGGGTAAAGGTCTTTCATCTTCTTCAAATACGGCTGCCAGTCAGGACTTGCCTCTAGGAGGAAAACAAAGTCAGCATCCTGTTTACGTAAATAAGCAATCACATCATCGTAGCGTCTATTGCTAGAGAGCACATTAAAGTTCATCAGGCGAAATGACTCAGAGCCTTCCTTTTTGCTTTCAGATGATTGCGGCAGCGGCACGAGATAGGGAAAAATAATCCAAAGGTTCAGAGCCGCCACCACCGCGGTAATACCAGCCCAGCGAAAATTACGGCACAGAAAAAAAAGCACCGCAGCAGCAACCAGATACAATGCATACTGCACTCGGAAATTTGCCAATAAATCCATAAGCCAATGCCCTCGAGCTCCCAGAGCTAGGATACTTGAAGCTGCCGCAAGCATCACCCCCACCTTGATGAGATTCAAAAGGTGCGCTATGAGTCGTGGTATAAAGAAGGCAATGTGCACAGAAGCTGATTATCTTCCAACTCGACGTTATTAGCAATTCCCAAACATCTTATTTTAGCCGAAATGGTGAGCTCCAAACCCATCAAGCCAATAACCCAGCCAGCATACGTCAAAGACCAGGTGAAGGACACACGCCACGCCCCAAGCGCATTACTGACGACCAGAGCATGATTCATCTTGAATATTGAATCTTAAATCTCCAACCTCCACCCATGCAGCAATACCTCGATCTCCTCAGAGACGTTCTTGATAACGGCGAGTCGCGCACAGACCGCACAGGCACAGGCACCGTCTCGGTTTTCGGCCGTCAGGCCCGCTACGATTTGCGCGAAGGGTTCCCCTGCCTCACCACCAAGAAACTTCATCTGCGCTCCATTATCCACGAGCTGCTCTGGTTCCTCAAGGGAGAGACCAATATCGCCTACCTCAAAGAAAACGGCGTCCGCATCTGGGACGAATGGGCAGATGAAAACGGTGAACTCGGGCCCGTCTACGGTCAGCAGTGGCGAGCCTGGGAAGGTGACGACGGTGAGGTCATCGATCAAATTGAGCGCCTCATCGATGGACTCAAAAACAACCCTCACTCACGCCGGCACTTGGTTTCAGCATGGAATGTTGGCAAGGTTGATAAAATGGCCCTGCCCCCGTGCCACATGCTCTTTCAGTTCTACGTTCATGATATCGACTCTGCCGACCTATTCCTCGGCGTTCCCTTCAACATCGCCTCTTACGCCCTGCTCACCATGATGGTCGCTCAGGTCTGTGGCTATGAAGCACGGGACTTTGTCCACACCTTTGGCGACCTGCACCTCTATAGCAACCACATCGAGCAGGCCAATCTACAGCTCACCCGCACACCCAAGGCCCTGCCCACCATGTGGATAAATCCAGAAATCAGTGACATTCACAGCTTCACCTTTGACGACTTCGAATTGCGTGACTACAACCCTGACCCGCACATCAAGGCAGCCGTCTCCGTCTGATTCCCGATAACTTACCGATCTATTACCAAACAACACTACCATCTACTAATTCTATGAGCCAAAACACTATCAATATCGACGAAGCCAGCCTGCAAAAAGCCAAATGGATCGGCAAGTTAATCATCCCCTTTTTACTAATCGTTTTTGTATTTTCTGCGCTCACCCCATTCACCACCATCCCAGCGGGTCATGTGGGCGTTGCCAGCCTCTTCGGTAAAGTTGACACCACGGAACTCCCTGAGGGCTTCCACATCATCAACCCACTGAAAAAAATTCAGAAAATCGACTGCCGAAACAAAGAGCTTACTCTTCTAGATGTCGGCGTTCCTTCTCAAGACCAGCTCACCACCGAGGTTGATGTCACCCTTAAATGGCGTATTGACCGCAATATGGCGGCTGAGGCTGTGCAAGATACTGGTGATGCTGCAGCGCTAGAAAGTGTCCACCTTACCCCCAAGCTGCGTTCGCTGATCCGAGAAGCAGGCAAAGGCATCGAAAATGCCGAGGATTTCTACAAAGATGACGTTCAGGTATTCATGCAAACCCGTATCCTCGAGGGCCTTGTAGATAATCTGGCAGAGAAAGGCATCCTCGTTGAAGAAGTGCTTTTACGCCGCTTTGACCTGCCCCGAATGATCGTTCAGGGCGTTGAGGAAAAGAAACAACAAAAGCAACTCGCTGAACGCCAGATTGAGGAGCTCAAGCGATTCACCACCGAGCAGGAAGGCAAGCAAGTTCAAGCCAAAGCAGAAAAAATGGCTGCCATCGAAGAAGCTGAAAAACGCATCGCCCTTGCCGATGCCAAAGCCTACGAGATAACTGCTCAAGCGAAAGCCCAAGCCGAAGCTATCGATATCGAAGGTGAAGCGCTTCGCAAAAACCCTGAGATACTCGAACTCAGAGCCATCGAAAAGTGGGACGGCAGCGTGCCACGCGTCACCTTAGGAGACAAAGCTATCCCGCTCATCAACCTGAATGATTTCGACAAGAAGAAGCCCTAAGGCTTGAGCCTTGGAGCGCAATCCTTGCCGCATCTTTCACCTCGTGCCATAAGTTCAGCTCTTGGAACAGCAAATCAAACTTACCGCCATCGTAGCGATGACCGCAGATCGCGTCATCGGCAAAGACGGCGGCTTGCCTTGGCACCTTCCAGAAGACCTCAAGCTCTTCAAGCGTCACACCAC
>JAACFN010000006.1 GCA_009937455.1 Verrucomicrobiaceae bacterium
AGCACACCGCTTGAGAGTAATTTCTGACGTGCTTGCATCCAGTTTGCATTGCCGCGCATGGTGTTGATTTCACCATTATGGGACATGTAGCGGAATGGTTGGGCTCGTGGCCAGCTTGGGAATGTGTTGGTGCTGAAACGTGAGTGAACAAGTGCCATGGCTGACTCCATGTCTTTGTGCTGCAGATCGGGGAAGTAATCCTTCAACTGCCAAGTGGTGAGCATGCCTTTGTAGACGATCGTGCGTGCTGATAGAGTAACGGTGTAGAAGGATTCAGATCCAGTTGTGGTGCAATAACGCACGGCCTGAGAGCTTCTGCGGCGGATGACGTAGAGCTTACGCTCGAAGTCAAGGTCGTCGGTAATTTCTGGTGAACGAGCAATGAAGATTTGCTTCATCAGAGGTTCGCATTCGCGGGAGGCCTTGCCAAGAATGTCGCTGTTGGTGGGGACGTCACGCCAGCCGAGAACGGTCTGACCTTCTTTTTTGACGATCTTCTCATAGGTCTCAATGGCTGCTGCTGCTTCCTCGGGCTCTGGGGAGAGGTTGACGAAACCGACGGCGTATTGACCTTCCTCGGGTAGAGTGAAATCGAGTTCGCTTGTTACCGTTTTGAAGAATTTATGGGGAAGTTGGAAGAAGAGGCCTGCGCCATCTCCAGTTGCTGCATCAAAGCCGCAGCCGCCACGGTGGTCCATGCAGACATTCATGTCGAGAGCGCCCTTGATGATATCATGGGATTTTTTCCCCTTTAAGTGGCAAAGAAAGCCGACCCCGCATGAGTCATGTTCATTGTCTGGGTCATAGAGGCCTTGGGCTTCTGGCATTCCGTGTATCTTGTTTGACTTGGTATGATTCGACATGGGTAGATATAAGTTGAGTTACTTGCTCGTTGCCGCAAGTGTGTATTGATTGTTGGTGCAATAGCGTCATTGCCCGCAAAGTTTCCCAAGGTTTGCCTGTTGGAGAGGTTCCTGTGAGTAGGGTGCGCACAGATCTATAATCTAAAATGATCTGCCCGCAACATTTTGGTTAAAAAAAATGCACAAGTATAGACGAAATACTATGATGACACGACATTTCGCGGATGCGGGCTCGCTTGAAATTCAATAGAAGGAGTTTGTTGGCAGAAAACAGCCACTTTTATAGAGAAACACTTGCCTGCTTGGCAACACTCCGCTTCATTTGCCCCGATGAAAATTTTGGTTGTAGGAAAAGGGGGGCGTGAGCACGCGCTGATCACCGCATTGAAGGAATCACCCGTGGACACAGAGCTGTATTGCTTTCCAGGCAGTGATGCCATTAAGCCGTTGGCAAAGAGTGTCGACGTTGACGGGCTGCATAGCCTGATCGAGTGGATGCGTGCCAATCATATTGAGCTGTGTGTGGCAGGAGAGGAAAGTTACCTCGTTAAGGACGAGGGGCTGGCCAATCTCTGTGAGCAGGCGGGTATTCCATGCTGGGGGCCGCACAAGCAGTCGGCTCAGCTCGAGGCGAGTAAGGAATTTGCCAAGGATTTTATGTTGCGTCACGCTATACCGACTGGTGCAGCTGCTGGTTGTGCTAATATAGAGGAAGCTCGTGTCGCAATCGATGGCGTCTACCCTACGGTGCTAAAGTTTGACGGGCTTGCAGCGGGCAAGGGGGTTGCCGTGTGTGCTGATGAAGCCAGTGCGGAGGAGTTTCTCAATGAGGTGCTCGTAGAGCGTAAATTTGGCGCAGGTAGACTTCTTGTAGAGGAATGTTTAGTCGGTCCTGAGGTGTCCATCTTTGCCGCGGTATGTGATGATGAATATTTGATTTTCACGCCGGCCCGCGATTATAAGCGGATTGGAGACAATGATGAGGGGCCCAACACCGGTGGCATGGGGGCCGTTGCGAGTAGGCAGCTTATCGATGCTGAAACCTTAGCTTTGATAGAGAAGACGATCGTTAAGCCAACCGTAGATGGCTTGATCGAAGATGGATTGCCTTACCGTGGGTATCTCTACTTTGGTTTGATGATGACTGAGGCTGGTCCCAAAATTATTGAGTATAACTGCCGCTTTGGTGATCCTGAGTGCCAGGCGGTGATGCCCTTGGTGCATGGGGATATCGCTAGTTTTTGCCTAGCAGCGGCTAAAGGCGAAATGAAACCCGATCTGCTTACTTTTGATGAAGGCTGGAGCGTCTGCTTAATCCTTGCCAGTGCAGGCTATCCTGCAAGCTCCCGCAGTGGAGATGTGATCTCAGGCCTTGAGAAACTTCAAGATGCTCGTGTCTATCACGCGGGAACCAGGCTCAATGGGAATGGTCAATGGGAAACCAATGGCGGGCGTGTGCTTGCCGTGGTTGCTGGTGGCGAGGAGCGACTCGCTGCAGTGGACAAGGCATATGCCGAGTTGGCAAAACTCAGCTTTGACGGTGCTCAAAAACGCACCGACATTGGGCGCATGCATTTTTAAAGATCGATCCAAAGCTCGATATAAGGCTCGATATAAGGCTCGATTTAACTGGGTCTAGCCCAGGGAATGCAAAGGCGCAGGCATCAAAGGCGAGATTTGTCTCTTTAGCTGCGCAGAAAAAGGGACACAACGCGAGGCTGTGTCCCTTTTTGTAAAGTGTATGCAATACACTATGAAAGCTCTAGTCTTGTGACTAGGACTTATAGCGAAGGCGCTTCTTATGGCGATTAGCCTTCATGCGCTTTCTGCGCTTATGCTTACTGATCTTCGTCTTACGACGTTTTTTGAGACATCCCATGGTTTTGGTATTCTAGGTTAGGTTGTTATAAGGACTAAAACGTATAGTGATTTTATATTAGAGAACGATTTTAGAGAGAGGGTATTCGATGATTCCTTCAGCTCCTAGCTCCTTGAGGTCAGGAATGAGGTTGCGTGCTACGGCATCTTCAATAATGGTCTCAATAGCTACCCATCCTTCCTCTGCGAGGTGCGAAACGGTCGGACGGCGGAGAGAAGGTAGTTTCTCGAGCACAGCTTGCAAGGACTTTTCCGGAAGATTCATCTTCAGGCCTACTTTGCCACGAGCCTCTAGTGCGGCCTTAAGCATGAGCACCATGCGGTCCATTTTCTGCTTTTTCCAGTCATCTTGGTAAGATTCCTTGGATCCGTAAAAGTGGGGGAATGAAGTGAGCAGTGTATCGACAATACGGAGGTCATTGGCGCGCAGTGAAGCTCCTGTTTCGGTCACATCGACGATCGCATCAACGAGGTCGGGAACCTTGACTTCGGTAGCCCCCCATGAAAACTCAACATCGGCAGTCACGCCGTTCTTTTTGAGGTAGTTGCGAGTAATTTCTACGCCTTCTGTAGCAATGCGTTTCCCTTCCAGATCCTGCACCGATTTGACTGGTGAGTCTTCTGGAACAACCAATACCCACTTCGTTGGGCGCACGGTGGCTCGGGAGTAGGGTAGTTCGGCTAGGTCGATGAGAGCATCCTCGTCATTAGAGGCCCAATCGAGTCCTGTGATACCGCAGTCGATAAATCCAGAGGCCAGATAACGAGAAATTTCTTGGGCTCGGATAAGATAAATATCCAGCTCTTTGTCATCGGAGTCAGGGCGAAGGCCACGCGATGACGTGTATATGTTGTAACCCGCTTGCTCGAGCAGTTTGATCGTTGGATCCTGCAGTGAGCCTTTGGGTAGTGCTATTTTGAGTTTTTTGGACATTACTTGCGAGAGCTTGAAGTAACCAATCTCTGGAAGAGCGGCGGGCGGCTTGTTTAGCGTCTAAATGGCAAGAATCAACGCGAAATTTTGGTTTTGTGAAGATTAATGAATCTTTGACTCAGCTTTTGGGGCAAAAATCATCAATTCTTGCCAATTTGACATGATTCATGCTTGCCGAAACCAAGCTTGGTGTAGATTCTCCGCGCGTGATTAATACAGATCTACTTAACCAGTCTGCCAATGAGGCCCGAGGCCTTGCTATCGATGCTGTTCATGCCTGTTCCTCAGGTCACTTGGGGCTGCCTTTGGGCTGTGCCGAGATAGGCTCTATCTTGTTTGGCGATGCTAGCAATGGATTGAACTACAACCCAGACGCACCCAAATGGCTCAACCGTGATCGCTTCATTCTTTCCGCCGGGCATGGATCCATGTTTTTATACAGCTGGCTGCACCTATCCGGCTATGAGGTATCATTGCAAGATGTCAGCGATTTCCGTAAATTGGGTAGTATTACACCAGGTCACCCCGAGTTTGATGAAACGCCTGGGGTGGAAGCGACTACGGGGCCATTGGGGCAGGGCGTTGGTAACGCGGTAGGCTATGCGCTGAGCGGTAAGCAGGCGGCAGCGAAGTTTAACACAGCTGAGCATGCGATCTTTAATCATCACGTTGTTGCTCTCTTAGGCGACGGATGCCTGCAGGAAGGTGTTTCGAAGGAGGCGATTGCCTTTGCTGGCCATAATCAGCTCGATAACCTGATTCTTATTTATGATAGCAATGATGTTACCTTGGACGCGATGGCAGATGTCACCCAAGGTGAAAATGCTGAGCAGTATTTCACTTCACAAGGTTGGGATGCTGTAACCATCGATGGCCATGATCTTGTTGCTGTTTCAGAGGCATTGCATGCTGCGAAAACAAATGACAACGGCAAGCCGAAGGTGATTATTGCCAAGACGGAGATAGGTCGTGGAATCCCAGAGGTTGCGGGTACAGCCAAGGGGCATGGTGAAGGTGGTGCTAATTTTGCCGAGTCTGCGCGTCGCGGTATGGGGCTTCCCGATGAAACTTTTTATGTCTCAGAGCAAACCAAAAGCTACTTTGCCGAGAGGAAAGAAACCGGCAAGGCCGCGTTCCAAGAGTGGAATGAAGTTTATGAAGCATGGAAAGCTGCAAACCCAGAACTGGCTGAAGAGTTAGCGGCGAATATTTCTAAATCGATACCGAGCGATTTGATCGATCAGATTCCCGAGTTCTCATCAGATTACAGTAATGCAACGCGAGCTGCTGGTGGAGATGTCATTCAGGCGGTCGCCAAGGCACTGCCATCACTGGTCACTGGCTCAGCGGATCTCTACGGATCTACCAAGAATTACATCAAAGAAGCAGGGGACTTTGGACCTCAAAACTATGCGGGTCGTAACATCTGGTATGGTATTCGTGAACACGCGATGGGTGCGATTTCAAACGGTATAGCCTATGACGGATTGTTCCGTGCATCATGCGCTACCTTTGCTGTATTTGCTGACTACCTACGTCCGTCGATCCGCTTGGCGGCTCTAGCAAAGTTACCCGTGACCTATATCCTTACCCATGACTCGGTCGGTGTGGGCGAAGATGGCCCCACTCACCAGCCTGTAGAAACCGTCAGTGGTCTGCGGGTGATCCCTGGACTGGATGTTTTCCGCCCAGCGGATCCCGAAGAGACAGCTGGAGCCTGGGCGGCATCCATGCAGCGTATCGATGGTCCTAGTGCTTTGTTCCTAACCCGTCAAACTGTGCCGACTTATAATGAAGCTTCAGTCAGCACGCGGCGTGAAGGTGCCGCTCTTGGTGGTTACATTTTAAAGCAGGAAACCGGTGCGTTAGATACCATCTTGTTAGCCAGCGGTTCTGAGGTTGAGCACTGCATGAAAGCTGCCGAGCAACTCGGTGACGGAGTCCGTGTGGTATCCATGCCGTGCATGGAGCGTTTTGATCGGCAGAGTGATGAATATCGCGCAAGTGTGTTGCCATCATCCTGCACCCGCAGAGTTGCGATCGAGGCAGGCGTTTCCCCCTTATGGGTGAAGTACACAGGCTTTGAAGGTAAGGTCCTCGGTATCGACCGTTTTGGGATTTCTGCACCTGGAGACATTGTCATGGCTGAACTAGGAATGAGCGCAGACCACGTCGTTAAGGCGGCGCAAAGCTTAGCCTAAACCGACCCAATCTTTTTGATAAGACATCAACATCTAACACTAATACCAAAGAATCAATCAACATGAATATCGCCATAGGAGCCGACCACGGGGGAGTAGACCTGAAGCATGCTATTGTAACGCGCTTACAGGGGGCAGGGCATCAAGTCCAAGATTTTGGAACCAATAACCAAGATTCTGTGGATTACGCGGACTTCTCGAGCCAGGTCGCTCGTGGTGTCGTCAGTGGTCGCTATGACCGAGGTATCCTTCTGTGCAAGTCAGGTGTGGGAATGTGCATGGCGGCTAATCGCTACCGTGGCATTCAAGCTGCCAATGTGCGCAGTGTCGCGGAGACCATCACTACACGAGAGCACAATGATGCTAATGTTCTGTGCCTTGGCGCAGGCCTGCTCGATACAGATGAAGCATTAGCTATGGTGGACGCTTTCTTGGAAACAGAATTTGAAGGCGGTAGGCACCAGGCCCGCGTAACCAAGGCGTCAGGTAGCCGTCTTGCACTAACGGACCCTGAACTTTTTGACGTAATCGCAGCAGAGGAAAACCGCCAGAACCTCAATATTGAGTTGATTGCTTCTGAGAACTTCACCAGTGGAGCTGTGATGGAAGCACAGGGCAGCCTGCTAACCAATAAATACGCTGAAGGTTATCCCGGTCGTAGATGGTATGGTGGCTGTGAGTATGTTGATATTGCCGAGCAGCTCGCAATTGACCGCGCCAAGGAAATCTTTGGTGCTGATCACGCCAACGTGCAGCCTCACTCCGGCTCACAGGCAAATACGGCAGTTTATTTCTCCGTACTCAAGCCAGGTGATAAAATCCTGACGATGGATCTCGCCCACGGTGGTCACCTGACTCATGGGCACAAAGCGAATTTCTCCGGGAAATTTTATGAGGTAACTCATTATGGGGTGCGTGAAGAAGACGAGCGCATTGATTACGACGCGCTTGAGAAAGTAGCGGAGGAGGTGAAGCCTAAGTTAATCACCACCGGTGCGAGTGCTTATCCACGTGAGATTGATTTTGAGCGGATGGGGCAAATTGCTAAAAAGGTAGGAGCTTATCTCTTTGTGGATATGGCCCATATTGCCGGTTTAGTTGCCGCTGGTGTGCATCCTAACCCAGTACCACACGCTGACTTTGTAACCAGCACTACTCACAAGTCATTACGTGGACCACGTGGTGGAATTATCCTTTGCACCAAGGAGCACGCAAAAAAAATCGATAGCAACGTATTTCCAGGAATACAAGGAGGGCCTCTCATGCATGTCATTGCAGCGAAGGCGGCATGCTTTGGAGAAATCCTCAATACCGACTTTAAGGCGTATTCTCAGCAGGTTGTTGATAATGCTGCGGCCATGGCGGCGCGTCTCTCAGAACACGGTTATCGTATTGTTTCTGGTGGAACAGACAACCACCTGATGCTCGTTGACCTTCGACCAGCTGGTATCGATGGTGATATCGCACAGCATGCGCTGGATGAGTCGGGCATTACCGTGAATAAGAACTCAATTCCTTTTGATACGGCAGGGCCGTTTAAGCCGAGCGGTATTCGTATCGGCACGCCTGCCGTGACCACACGTGGCATGAAGGTGGCAGATGTGGAGCAAGTGGCAGACTTCATTCACGAAGCTCTGCAAAACCGTGATGATGAGGCAAAGCTCGCCGAGATCCGTGAGCAGGTATATGCCTTTAATCGCAATTTCCCACTGCCTGAGTAGCGAACACCTCCGCGATGGGGGCAATCAACAATAATCAATAAGGGAGCGGGGCTGAGACATGCCTCGCTCTTTTGGTTTATAAGATGCCATTGATAAACTCTTCCTTCTGGAAGGGCTTAAATAGCTCTGGTTCCTCGCCAAGCCCAATAAAGCGGGTAGGTATGCCGAGCTCTTGTTGAATGGCCACAGTGACGCCTCCTTTGCCAGAGCCGTCCATTTTAGTGACCACAAGTCCGTCGATTTCGATGGCCTTGTTAAATTCTTTGGTTTGAGACAGGGCGTTACTGCCGGTGGTGGCGTCGACCACAAGGAGCTTGAGATGCGGGGCATCTTCGTCCTGTTTGTTGATGGTGCGCTCGATTTTTCCGAGCTCCTCCATGAGGTTGTGTCGGGTGTGGATGCGGCCTGCGGTATCACAAATCAAAAACTGGACACCTTCTTGGATGGCTTTTTGGTGGGCCGTGTAGCAAACCGAGGAGGGATCTGCATTCGGCGCCCCTTTGACGACGGGCACGTCCAGACGCTCGCCCCAGACGCCGAGTTGCTCTACTGCCGCAGCACGGAAGGTGTCTGCAGCTGCCAGCATGACCGAATAGCCCTTGTTTTTGAGTAAATAAGCCAGTTTTGCTGAGGATGTGGTTTTACCGGTGCCGTTTACTCCCACAATGAGAATAACGGTTGGTTTACCGTCTGATCGAGGAGTGAGATCAGTGGCATCTTCGGTGAGAATGTCTCCGATATGTTGCTTACAGACGTTGATGATGTCATCGGCGGAGACTTTACGCCCCTTTGCTTGAAGCTCATCGACAACGCTCATCGCTGTGCGAGCACCAAGATCGGCACCGATAAGGTCTGCTTCCAGTTCATCCCAATCGACATCTGCCCGATTGGTTACTTTATTAAAGAGTTGTTTGAAAAATCCAGCCATGAAATTTGTGGGTGTGGGCACGATGTAGCTGTGCCGCAGCAAATTCGCAAGCGAATTACAATGTATGGCCTGAAGAAGCGGAAAGGTAGATCATCAAGAAATATTTAATCAGTGTAAATCCTTTTAAATAAGGGAGTCAGACAGTCTTCAACTATGGAAATGAAAGTAATGTTAATTTTCTTTGAACGAATATAGTCATGAGGGGTCTATGATCAGTGAACACCGTATGTTTCGGTGCTCAATCACTTACCAAGTGAACACAACAGTTGCAGTTGTCAGATTTTCCAATACATCAGCGTGTAAGGAACTGAATTTAATGCCCCGGGAGACTCCAAGCTCCCGGGGCCTTTTTTTTAAATAGATAGAGCAATAGGGGGTTTGCTCATCTGCAGAGGCTTTTTAGTTGTTGATCAGCGCAGCGAATTTTTTGCGACTATTCCACAGTAAATAGGCGGAAAGGACTGATATGACAATGACCGGTGGCTGGAAAATTGCATTACCGCCTGCAATGAAGATGTTATAGGCGAGGATATTGACCACAATGGGTCCAAGGACGAGTAGGCCGATATTGCGTGTTTTGGGGATGGCAACCAGAATTCCGCCTAAAATTTCCAAGCATTTAACAAAAGCCATAAAGCCACTGCCTCCTACAGCACCCCAGAAAAGAGCGGGCGGAGAACCAGGCTCTGGAGCCGGAAATGGGGGCAGCAAAGGGGCGAAAAAATTGATACCGAAGATAACGAATGCTAAGCCGAGTAGGACTGCTGCGATGTTGGGAATATGTTTCATGGTTATAGTCTAGTTTGTGGGAGCTGACCTTCGTTTTACAGGGCTTTAGATAGTAGGGGAATAATAATTTTCAGTGTGCTGGCTGGATTAGTTGAAAATGAACTATCCTTGCGCTTGCATGGTAAGGATGCGCAGGTAATGTCTGCGCCTGTGATGAATCTGCCATTAGAAATAGCTGGGCGCCGGTTTCAATCCCGCCTGATGGCTGGGACCGGAAAATTTGCGTCTAATGAGCTGATGCGGGATACACTGGCATCATGTGGTAGTGAGATTGTTACGGTGGCTTTGAGGCGCGCTGATCTTACTGGTGGTGATGATCCACAGGCGGATATTCTCAAATTTATCGATCCAGAAAAGTATTTGATTTTACCTAATACCAGTGGAGCCATGGATGCGGAAGAGGCTGTGCGTCTCGCTCGCCTCGCTGAAGCTGCCGGACTTCCCAAGTGGGTGAAGCTTGAAATTCATCCCGACCCGACCTATTTGCTGCCAGATCCAATCGAAACATTGAAAGCCGCTGAGGTTTTGGTGAAAGAGGGTTTTACCGTTTTACCTTATATCAATGCTGACCCGGTGCTGGCTAAAAGGCTGCAGGAGGTTGGCACGGCGGCGGTGATGCCACTGGGAGCACCGATTGGCTCAAACAAGGGGGTGATTACGCGCGACCAGATTAGAATTATTATTGATCAGGCGATCGTGCCGGTGGTGGTTGATGCTGGTCTTGGAGCTCCAAGTCATGCCGCAGAGGCGATGGAGCTGGGTGCTGATGCAGTGCTGATCAATACGGCCATGGCCATCCCCTCCGATCCTGTAAGAATGGGGGAGGCGTTCAAACTCGCTGTAGAAGCTGGGCGCGCTGCTTACGAGATGGGGCTTCCTGAGGCCAATGAGCACGCTTCAGCAACAAGTCCATTGACCGGTTTTCTGGAGTAAGCCGCTATTTTTTTTGTTTTTGCTTTTCGGCTTCGGCCCTAGTTTCAACTTTGAGTTTTTTTGATTTATCTGCTTCTGACTGATTGGCTTCACTCATGCTCCTAAACCAGTAACCGAGGAAGAAATGCTTTTCCTCGAGGTTTATCAATTCGTCGGATTTGCCAATGATTGGTCTGAGCGTGGTGGTCATTTGTAGGGTAACGAGGATAAAAACAATGATCCACAACTTGAGATGGCCCCCCTGGCCGCCGCCCATGCATTGAGATGCTCGCATGATGACACGGAGGCCAAAAATAAGGCAGACAATCCAGATGGTAATGGCCAAAAATCCAAAGAATACCGATGAGTTACTCGATGTGGAGAAAAGCCAAACAACGGGAGCAAAGCCAACCAGTAAAAGGGAGGTGATAGCGACAAAGGTCAGCATCAGGCCAATAACCTGCTGAATCTTGGCATCCATGCCACCCAATGAGCCAAAGATATACAAGCTGGGCAAACAAATCAGGGCGCTGAAGAGCACGCCACCGATTACTTTTACAGGGGCAGCCCATAGCTGGTCGCCGGCACTGAATATGCCGATGACAAACCCGAAAATAGCAAGGCAGACCAGCGTGATGAGCAATAGGGCTGAAGCTGGGCTTTTGCCTTCATGATTGAATGAGTAGACAACGCTCATCGGTTTTCTAAGCAGGTGACTCAGAATTTGAGAAAAACCGGAGCCCTCCATAGCGACATAATCAGGGTCAGGGCCGGAAGGCTTTGCCTGTGGTGATGTTGGGATTGAAGGTGAAGGCTGCTTTTGTGGCAGCTCAGGTGGTTGTTGGTCTGTCATGGTTTATTGTGGTTAGCGGTGATTTGAGCAATGGCTGTTTTTTGAGCAATGGCTGTTTTGATCCAAGGATGGGTTTAGAGAATGAAGATATTCATGAGGCTTTTCCAGATGGTGTCGTAGAAGCTACCATTCATGGGGTCGTCCCGTAAAAATTGGACTTCTAGACCGGGAGAGCCGAAGAAGGGGCGCATGATCCAAGAAATTTGAGCGCCGACAAAGAGGTTGCCGGCGAGCCAGGCGAAGAATGTGCGAGTTCCGTGTGATGGACTGGTAGCGAAGTCTCGAACTTGTCCCAGTAGGGAGCTGTGTGAGACAATACCGGCGTATGTGATCATTAAGGTGTGGGAGAGCAGGATAATACTATGGAGTTGGTCTGCGCCAGGCTCTGTAGGGTCTGCAGCATGATAAACAACAAATAATGCGACTGGGCTGAGAGATAGTAGGATAATGGACATGAGGGCGAAGCCAGCTAAGAGAAACTGAAAGCTTTGCCTGAAACCGATACCGCTTCCCAATGCCATAGCAAGCATACCGTTGATCATAGCGTTGACCAGTAGGGTTGCCAAAATGACCAATGGAAACTTGATGGCAACATAGCTAGCCATCGTCCATCCTTGCCACATGCCCATGGCAAAACCATAGGCGCCACAGCCTAGAATGATGGCTGGGATGCAGAAGCTCAGTGAGCGAACCGGGTTGTGCTCAAGCCAATCATGTAATAACGCTCGGCTGCCTCGGCAGAGTGCGGGAACGTTATTGAACGTTTCAGAGGTCATCTTATGTGATCGGTAGTTCTGTGTGAATCTGGCAAGCGATAGCAAGCTTTGGAGGCTAGCGTGCGCGCCGCTGCCTTAAGTATCAACCTTTGATAACTTAATGAAGATTTGGGGCTTATGCCATAAAAAAAGCCGTGACCTCATTCAAGGGCACGGCTTGTAAGTGTTGATATTGTGGTATTCTACTTCTGGGTATTGCGAAGCTCAGCTTCCGCAGCGAGCCAGTCACCATGTTCGTCTCCATGTATCCCTTGCTCTAGGCGGCTCATGTAATTCAGGTATGCAGCGTGGTTGATTTGTTTGCTGCTTACTTTTTGAGGTAGAGCATTACGGGTTCTTTTTTGGGCTACTTTCTTGGCGGCTTTTTTGACTACCTTCTTTGTTGCTTTCTTAGTAACGGTTTTTTTGGACGCTTTTTTAGCGGTTTTTTTGGCTGCTTTTTTAGCAGTTTTTTTTGTAACGGTTTTTTTGGCCGCTTTTTTGACAGTTTTTTTAGCCATATCAGTGAATAGGAATGTTGTTAGTTAGTGTAAGAGCTTAATGTTTTTATAGCACATCCATAGACCTTTGTGCCATAATAATCTCTCTGCTATGACACCATTTGTGCAGTGGTATGAAGAGGTATCCTCGAATAATGATTCCGGATACACTTCGCAGTGCTCATCGGTGCGAGCTTGCATGTCAAGGCTGCTCAGCATGAGTTAGTGAGCTGGCGTAGGTTGGCAGAGGCCAGAGCTAGTCCAGCTTAGGTCCTATTTTTGGCGGTCCAGCGGGCTTGGGCTCCTTTTTGGGTGGGTTTTTAGGCTTGGGTGGAGGAGGGGGCGGATCTTTAAGTCGATTCACCTCAAACTCCTTAAGCATCATGCCGAAGCTGCCTTGTGGCGTTACTCTGCCCCTGCCTGTTTCCGTATCAAAATCCATATGTTCCATTTTCCAGCCGGCAGCGATTCCTGCCTTGTCCGTAAGGCTTCTAGCCTGCAAATAGGTGTTGAAAGATTTGGTGTCCACGAGGAAGAAAAGGACAGCCTTTTTGTTGTTGCGCAGCTTGCTGAGAATACTCACGAAAGTATTTGTCTTGGCGCTTAATTCATCAATGTGTGTGCCGCCTTCCTTGAGGTCGGGGACAATATTCATTGAGATTCTTGTGCTAATTGGATTCGTGATTATTTTGACCTGCTGTTTGCGTGTGTTTTTAAAATCGAAGGCGCTAAAATATTCTGCCATCTGAGCCTGGTCATATACTTTGATGCGATCGTTGCCCCGTTTCACTCTTTCAATAAGCCACTTGCGTTCATTTTTTTTGATCTGATCTTCTAGCGTTTCGACAGGAGTAAAGGGGTCAATGAAGTGCACACGATCTTGGGTCACGATGGCGTAATAGGTCTCCGAGCTCTTAGGCACTGGCCTACTGACTGGAATGCTGACTTCTGTGGGTGGAATCTTAAGGACTGGAGTTTCATCGAGCAGTGACTCAAGGCGAGCGATTTCCTCCTGCATAAACACTGTCTTTTTCTCTTCTTTGTCTCGCTGTTTACGTTTCTCTACTTCGAGTTTTTTTAGCTGTTCGAGGTTTGCAAGTAGCTCGCGGTTTTTCTTTTCGGTGTCTTCGATGGTTTTCTCGAGTAGGGCAAGCTTACGTTTTTCCGCCTCCAGATCTTCTGGGCTGGGAGGTTCCTCGGTAAGTAATTGATCGAGCTTCTGTTGCTCTTTTTCGAGTTCTTCGATTTTCTTCTTAGACTCCTCAATCTGTTCTGGAGTAGCGGGTTCTAAGTCATCAAAGAACTGCTCAACTTTTTGTTTCACATCTGCGGAAACGAGCAGCAGTACGAGAATGAGCACAGCAACCACATTAGTCAGCGCATCCATGAGTGAGTCTAAGCTCACCCCATCACCGCCTGAATTTTTTCTCCGTGCCATATGCTATTATTTGAATGCGGACAGATCTATCTTCCCATCGTTGGGCATGGGTAATTTGCCGTGACTGACGTTGTATTTTGTTTCTGCAATACCTGCGGCCCAGTCATAAGCTAACTTTCCAGATTTCCTGACCAGGAAGAGCACCATGGAATCCCTTGATCTTTTAACCTTCTCGAGGAAATCATTAAACGATTCATTGGTGGGAATGGCTTTTGTGGAAATAGGTTTGCCAGGCTGAGAGTCGGTATAAATGACGACGCCCGTGGAATTGCATTCAACAAAAAAGATGTTTCTAGCACCCTTTTGACCAAAACCTCTTGGTCGTATTTTAACAGACTCTTGAGGTTTGGGCGCTTCTTTACGAGTCTTTAACTCTGCTTGCAGTTCTTTGAGTCTTTTGTCCAAGGGCGGTTGCTCTTCTTTAAGAGCGGCAATTTCCTTGATCATGTTTTCGATCAGCTTTTGAAGTGCGGTGTCGGATTGGTCAGGGTCTTCTGCTTTTTTGAGACCATCAAGTTTTAGGGAGAGAGCAATGGTTCGGTCCTTGAGGTGCTGGAGCGCGGCAACAGAAGACTTTTCCTTTTTGATTTTCTCTTCCTTTTCTTCTTTCTCTTTTTCGGCGATCTCAATTTTCTTCTTGAGGTCAAGGTTCTCCATGGCACGGGCTCTCTCTTCTTTGGTCTTGCCGGCCTTTTCTTCTTGTTCAGCTTGCTGGGCCTGCATCATCACACTGATCATGAGCGTCAGAATGCCAATGAGGCACGCAAGGATGCTCATGAAAGAGAAGAGGTCTACTCCCTCGTCACTGTTGGATCGACGCTTGGGCACGGCAGGTTATTTTCTGGAAAATAGGCCTCGCTTCTTAGGAACCGCGCCAGGAATCTGCCGTTCCCCGAGTTGGCGAAGACTGCGGTTGATCGACTCAATGCCGCTGGCAATGCTTTCAAAGGACCGGGTGAGGTTGTTGTGTGACTTTAAGAAGATCTCACTGCTTGTGTCAGAGAGCTTGGAGACGGCTTGCTCCAATGAGCCTTCGAGCTTGGTGTGCGTTTGGTTGAGCTGGATGGTCGATTGGTTGAGGTTGACTAGGAATGTCTCATGGGCACGAGCTAATGACGCCACTAGTTGTGGTATGCTTTCGGCCTGTTCCATCAGTTCATCCGTTCCCAGCTGCTTGCTGTCGTTGAGCTTAGGAAGTAGCTTTTCTGTGCAGAATGTGTCGATGAGTGTAAGGGTCTCGTCCTCCTTCTTTTGCACTGCAGACAAAGGAAAGCTGAGTAGAATACTTAAGATGAGTCCAAGTAAGGTGGTGTCAAATGCCACACCAAGACCTCCCGTCAAGCTGTTGATGGATTCTTTCAGAGCTTCTGGGTCACTGTTGTCTCCCATGGCCAGTGAGCCAACGGCTACCGAGAGACCCATCACTGTTCCGATGAAACCTAGAATGGGTATGGCCCACAAAAACACCTTGATAAGCGAATAGGAGCCCATGGAACGATTGGCATCGAGGTCTGATTGGATGCCGAGGAAACCTGCTACTTCGCCATTATCACAACGGGATTCGAAGAGCTCGAGAGATTTCCGAATACGGTTGACGATTAGACTATCACGTAGGCTGAGGGGTGTGTTGTAGATATTGTCAATAAAGGCGCCTACGGTAGAAGAATTGATTTCTTTGCCAATGTTTTCGGGGAACAGGTTGAGTAGCGTGGCCTGACCTTGATGCTGATTTTTCTTCAGCTTCATGAAAAGGATGGTGAGGCCCCAGAAAAACAAGAGTGTCTCGGCCCAGTTTACCCAGCCACGATCCAGGAATATGGCACCAAAGCGGTTATCCTTGAAGAGCATCATCAGCATTAACCAGGCAATCGTGATGCTGGCTCCTATGAGGAAGCTTTTGCCGAAGTTGACGTTGGCATGATCACCCTCTTCCCAACCTTGGCGCTCAGGTTTCTGAAAGTCAGGATCACTAGGTTCTGTAGGACCATCTGGAATTTGAAAGCGATTGTTGCAAGCAGGGCATTGAACTTGTTGGCCAAAGTGCTCAGGGGCGACATCAAGTGCGGTGTTACAATGTGGGCATGAAATTTGCATAGATTTAGTATGGGATATTTTAAATTATTGATGATTTGTATGTGCTGAATAGGACCTTGCCAATCACACAATTTTAAATTGTGACTTTTCTCATTCGCCATTGCGGCCTCAAAAGAAGCCACATTGCCCATTATGAATGACTTAGGCTAATTCGTTGAGCGGCTGGTCTCTGCGGTTCATTTCGAATGTTCGGTAATCTGCCTAGGTTTGGGGCGCATATCCAATTGGCTGATGAGGTAAAGTATAGACGCCAATAGAAGAACAGCAGCGATTATTTTATATGCTATTGAATACCGAGCATGACTCAATGTGATGGCATCATAATCGGCCTGGCTCATGCTGCCAGCTTGAAGCTCTACTTCTGTAAATTGTTGTGATTTTTTAAAGTAGATGTTGGGAGCAATCCAAAGCAATGCCGCTAGGGTAATACCGACCCATGCGATACGCCATGGAGGCATTTTTTTTCGGTGGCTGTTGTTGTGGCTGTTGTTGCCACCGTCATAGTGGGGTTCTGTTTTTTCTGTTGTTGGTTCCATGACTGGGTCAATGATAGGCATACGGTAGTGAGGATCCCAGATATAAAACGTTTGGATGAGGTGCAAAAGAAGAACGACTTTTTCTCTGCCGTTTAGGCGTAAACCCTCGGTTGCCATTTATCCAAAATACGTTAATATGCTGCACCGATGGACGATGATTATAGCTGGAATGGGGGTTTGAGAGGGACATCCTCATTCAGGCTTCCAGAAAACGAAGGTAGTGGCAAGTGGGTCGCTGTAGCTCTCATGGTTGCCATCATTCTGCACGCATTTGTGTTTGTCATGCTGAGTCGCATTGACATCAATCTCCCTCAGTTTGTTGAGGAGTCGGGGATTCAAACAGAGGTAATCAAGGTGAACAGGGTCGATGTTTCAGATGCCAGGCCAGAACTCAATAGGCCTGATCCCAATGATTTAGCGGAGTCTGCTCCTGTCGTGCCTCCCGCTGACGAACTTGATATCCTTGAAAATATGGCTGAGATGGAAATAGATATTAGTCCAGACATAGAGACGATACAGGTGCCGATGTCTGAACCCGCTGCAGCAGGGCAACTCGACGCAGAGATGTTGGAGCAGGTGAATGCTCCCATTTTTGAAGCAACTTTGCCAGACATGGGTAAGACGGATGATTTTTTTCCGAGGTCACGAGATAGTCAGCTTGCTGTTGATCCCGGTGAGCGGGAAGCAGCTGAGCATGACCCTGATGTATACACGGACGCGTTGCGAAAAGGGGCGGGGGGGAATGCAGAAAACGGATTATTGAAAGACTTTACATCGCTGGACGCGATGACGCGCATGGATGGCAATTCGCTTTTGACGAGTAAGGCGCTCATTGGTAGTGATCTCTTGTTCGATTTTAATAGTTCAACACTGCGCCAGAGTGCTCGGGTTAGCCTGATGAAGGTGGCTCTATTGATCGATAAACATCCCAATTTGATATGTTGGGTCGATGGCCACACCGATTTGATCGGTGCAGAGGAGCCTAATTTAATCCTTTCTCAGAGGCGTGCCATGGCCGTGAAATCATGGTTGGTAAATACACTTCATCTCGATGAATCGCGGATTGCTGTCCGGGGTTTTGGCAAAAGTAAGGCGCTGGTCAATGGCGGCGGGGTTGAGGCCCAAGCCCCCAATCGGCGCGTGGAAATAAAAATGCGTAAAAGTAGACCTATTGCTGAAGTTGACGTCATTGATGGGGTTTCTGATGGACCTCCAACTTCTGAGAGTGTTCCCGCTAGGGCTGTGCCTGTTGAGGAGGAGGGGCCTGTCGGTGGGCAGAGTGGTGTGCCGCCAAGGGCTATTGAGGAGCCTGAGGCCAGTGCTCCTAAACGCGCTCCATTGAAGGCGATACCTGTTGATGAATAAATAGGCTTTTGTCTGACAAATAAGTTAATCACTCTTACATCCTGTGAAATTACTAGCTCCATTTACTGAGGGTAATACACCGCGCTGGTTGTTATCTTTTGATTTCGATGGCACGCTCGTGGTTCCCGACGAAGATCCTGCTGTTAGCCCAGAGTTTTTTGAGCTGATGAAAAGCATGCGCAGCTGTCATGGCTCGTGTTGGGGTATTAATACTGGGCGTTCGCTGATGCAGGCGGTTCAGGGGCTCGTGGATGCTCGGTTTCCCATTCTTCCCGATTATATCATTGCTCGTGAACGTGAGATCTATTTGCCCAATAAGTTTGGGCGTTGGGTAGGCAGCGAAGATTGGAACAAACGCTGTGAACGTGAGCATCATAAGCTATTTCGTCAGTGCCGTAAGGTTCTCAAGAGATTGAAACAATGGGTAGAAAATGAAACTGCTGCAGTGTGGGGTATTCAGCAGGAGGAGCCTGCCGGGATCGTCGCCTCAACAGCATCCGAGATGGATATGATTGTTGGTAAGATTGATGAGGAGATAGAATCTAAGGCGGCTCTCTCCTACCAAAGAAATGGCATCTATCTCCGCTTTAGTCATAAGCATTTCCACAAAGGCACAGCGATGCTTGAGGTGGCGCGTTTGATGGGCTTAACAAATCAACATGCCTTTGCCATCGGTGATAGCCACAATGATCTCGATATGTTGAGCCCTGAGATGGCAGGCTTATTGGCTTGTCCAGCTAACGCATGCGCTGAAGTTAAGCTTCAAGTGCAGAGCTCTGGGGGGTATGTCGCCAAGGGCGAGGCAAGCAAAGGAGTGGTCGAGGCACTTGAGGCACTATTCGCTGATCAGAAAAAAGCATCTGAGCTGTAAAAGCCCTGTGGTAGAAGATACGAGAATTTAAGAATCGAACTAAGCGTTTGAGAACAGGAACGAGTGTCCAGGGGTAGAATCGAGATCAAGAAACTCGACGAGATGATGAAAATACCGGCGGCGGGAATCGAACCCGCACTCCCTAGGGAACGTGATTTTGAATCACGCGCGTCTACCAATTCCGCCACACCGGCATGTGCTTTATATCCTTGGTAGAGGACGCGCGGAATTTGCGCTAATTTGAGAAAATGTCAAGATGTGAGATGGCCCTTATCGCTGACATTTTGAGCAGTAGAAGGTCGATCGATTTGAAATGACGATTTTTTGGATGCTTTGGCCGCAATCCCGACAGGGTTTGCCTGCTCGGTCATAAACCTGAAGGCGTTGTTTGAAGTAGCCTGGCTTACCATCCTCTCTGAGGAAGTCGCGTAAGGTAGTACCGCCTTGTTTAATGGCTTCACTGAGGACTTGTTTGATTTGTTCACTGAGTCGAACGAGTCTTGGTTTGGAGATATTTCCAGCTTTGCGAGTGGGTTTGATGCCCGATCGAAAGAGTGCCTCAGATGCATAGATATTACCAACACCTACCACGGTTTTGCTATTCATGATGTGTTGTTTGATAGATGTCTTTCTGTTGCTGCAGCTAGCAACCAAGTAATTTGAATCGAAGTGACTACTCAGTGGTTCAGGCCCGAGGTGCTGTAGGAGGCGATGCTCCATCAAAGGGCCATCATTGATGTCATGCCATAAGACAGCTCCGAAGCGCCTTGGGTCATGTAGGCGCATTTCCATGTCGCCTTCCAGGCCGACGATGAAATGGTCGTGTTTTTTGAGTTCGTGGTCAGTGGGGCAGATGCGCAGACTGCCTGACATACCTAGATGGAGGATTAATGTGCCTACTTTGGAGCGTATTAAAAGGTATTTGGCCCTTCGCTCAACGCGCTCAGCTTTGTGGCCAACGAGCTCATGAACACACTCTTCAATAGGCCAGCGCATTCTGGATTCTCTTATTTCTATGGATTGAATCCTACGGTTGATAATGTAGGGTTCAATGCCGCAACGAGTGGTTTCTACTTCGGGTAATTCTGGCATGGTAATAGGGTGTGCCTTATAAAAAATATCTGCCTTTGTAATTGGAAAAGTGAATTCTGAAGCTAGTTTGACTTATATCAGCACAGCATTTGAGGGGGCTCGTCAGGGTTGTGTTTGCTATTCATTACAATACCTTAAACCGTCATTCGGCGGATACGGTAGCTGAAGTCAATTAACAAGATTAACAAGATGAAAAAATATATTATACCATTTCTGTTCACAGGATTGCTTGCATTTGTAGGCTGCAACAAAAAATCAACAGAGCCATCAAGTGAGGCGCAGGCTAAAGTTGAGGTTCCGCCGCCAGCTGTTTCTGATGCAGAGATAGCTCCAGCAGAGCGCGCGGCCAAATTAGGTTTTGCGCAATACTTGCCTGCAAATGTGAGTGCATACAGCGCAGTGATCAATGGCAGTAGCGTGATCGATAGGATGTGGAAAACTCCAGTGGGGACAGTGATCAAAGAACGTTTGGAGCAAGAAGGTATTTCCTTTGATGATCTTTCTGACCCTCAGGCTCAGATGTCAGGAATACTTCAATTGGGGGGAGCGCAATATGGTGAAGACTATTTTGTGGCATACGGAGAGAGCGCACCCAAAGTGAGCAAGGAGGTCATAGAATTTTCCGATCGTATGTCATATTATGTGGGGCGAATGGCAGTTTATGCCGGTAATGCAGCCGTAGCAGGCAAATTGTTTGAAGAGAATGTTCATCCAAACAAACTACTCACTGAACTCTTCACCAAGCCGCTTAAGGGGCTACCTGCTAACTTTATTCATATGTTCCGTGAAGTCGACATGCCCAGCTATTATCAAGGGGTTAAGGTTTCAGGTGAGGATTCCCGAGCGCTGGTTCGTGATCAGCTAGAGGCAGTACCGAATTTTTTCAGCATGATTGAAGTAGGTGTTGAGCCGCTGGTTGTTGAGCGTGGCGGTGCTCAATTCGAGGGCTATAAATTTAGTGGTAAGAAGATGCAGGAAGAATTGGCAGAGGGTCAAGGAGGCATGCGTCTTGTGTTGGAGCCTGGCTTGAAGCAATTTGGAATGTCTCAGCAGGAGATTGATGAATTTATCAAACTCATCGAAGCTAAAACGATCGTTGCTTTAGTTGGTGAGGTTCATGGTTATGTCGTTCTTTTTATGGGGAGTTCAGAAGACGATTTTGTGTTGGTTGATGATGTTGAAGATTCGCTGTGTGCAAGCGATAAGATCAAATTCACAGATGATTATCTAGATAACGATTTGTTTACCTACGGATTCAGTGACGGGGGGATGGGCTATGATTTATCAGCGATCGAGAAAATATGTTATAAGCTAGGTGGTTCCTTTGCGAAAGGTTTGTCCGATCAGCTAGCTGAGTCAGATTCACTTGGCAATACCCAAGAGATTGAGGTGATTCTTGATAATATTGATAAGCAAGCTAGAGGCCTCGCGGCGATGTTCAAGGAGGCTGATGCTGGGTATGTGGCTTATCTAGAAGATGGTATCAAAGTTGAGATGCAAGGTGGTTCTAATATGCCGCAATATGATATGCAATCAGCGCATACACTCGCACCTATATCGCAAGGTAAAGGTCAGGTTCTATTTGCCAATTGGGCGACTGATCCTCAGTACAATGAGGGTCTCATGACTCTCATCGATAGGTTTGTTGAGGTGAGTTACTTGATGTCCAAGCAGGTACTGCCGCTTCTGGCATCACGAGCTGCGGCAGACGAGGGGAATGCAGACTTCATTCAGTATAATGCAAGCCTGCAAATGTTCGATCAAATGTTCAGCAAGGATTTGTTGGATGTGTGGCAAGCTTTACGCACCAATATGGCTGAAGGCCTTGGCGCAGAAACCGCCCTTGTGATCGATGTTAATGGCTCGCTTCCTAAGGTGCCAATGTTACCCAAGGCGATCATTGAAGGTGGCAAAATGCCGCGTGTTGCTTACGT
>JAACFN010000097.1 GCA_009937455.1 Verrucomicrobiaceae bacterium
CTCAAGGAAATCATTTCCGGTGGTGAGGGGGGGACTCGCTTTCCGCTCTGTTTGAAATGAAGTAACACTTATTTTAACGTCGATGATCCTGAAATTAGCCCCTCTTCTAGTTGACCCTTGGCATGAACTGGTGTATCAATATACATCAATAAGACTACACATCTTTCTTTGAATTGTGAGTGAAGAATACTCAATTTCAGCATATCGCGAAGACGAATTCTCTTGGATTCGTTGCGACGGAAAGGGATCGTTTATTAACAGTCCCGTTGTTAAGGATTGGTGTGAAAAAGAAATGGCGGCTGGGGTAAGCTCCATTGTTGTCGACTTGGAAGAGTGCAAAGGCATGGATTCTACCTTCATGGGCACGATGGCTGGACTCGCCATGAGGTTGATGAAAATACCCGGAGGTAGGCTGCAAGTTGCCGCACCTAGCGATCGCAGTCGTAAATCCTTGGAAGATTTAGGCCTTGATGTGCTGATGGAGATAGACCCGCAAGAATCGAGCTGGCGAGACTCAATGGAGAGTATCCGAGCCAAGTTAGTTGCCTGCAAAGCCGATGAAGAAAAAATAGGTCAAGGGGTCTATGTTCTTGATGCTCACAAAAAGTTGTGTGAGGCAGATAAACGCAACACAGAAAAATTTGGTACCGTGCTGGATTATTTGGAGGCTGAAGTAAAAGCCAAAGAAGCTGATAACGAATAGTGGTAGTTTTATCATAATGGTGACATACATATGTCCACGCAGTCCTGATGGCTGACCTTTTGACTTATATCAATTTTACAAAACACCCTTATTCTCAGTATTTCCATGTTGGCGCTAGGTTATCCGGCTGCGGTCGTTCTATTCTTCCTGCTTGCCATTACGACATTTGCATGGTGCATCACTCGGCTGCGCCTTCGTAAGATCCAGCAAGAAAAAGATGACATTGTTGGTGAGGAAATGAGAATGTTTGATTTCCTTCACCATATTGGTGAGGCGATCGAAAAGGACATCACTCCTGCTCAGCTTTATAAGGAAATTGTCGAAGGATTTGGGGAGGTGCTGGGCACTGATGGGGGCGCTATCTATCTGCTTAGCGAGGATAGAGCTCATCTTGTGCCCAAATTTATCTCTTCAAATTGCCCGCCACTGGTGAGTGTTCCTACTCAAATTACAGAGCGATCAAAAACAAACTCTAGAGCCCTGATGAGCCACCTCATGCTGACGAGGGTTGGCGCTGACGAGGGCATATTAGGAGATGTGATCGCCGGTGAGGCTAGCGTGCGCATTGAGAGCTTGCGAAGCCATGCCTCGTTGAGTTCATCGCCTGCCCATTACGTTAAGGATGTTTCTGCTATGCTATCCCGATTGCAGTATGGAGGTCGGAATATCGGCGTTGTCGCTGTAGTGCGCAATCATGAGAATGGTCCATTCACAGATAACGACTATGATGTATTTAGATCTGTTTCTGAGCAGTCGGCATTTGCCATGGGTAATGCAATGATTCATCAGGAGCTTACTGATAAACGCAAGATCGATGATGAATTACGCACGGCACGAGAAGTGCAAAACGTGCTGCTGCCATCTGCTGAGCCTCACATACCAGGCTACCGAGTATATGGTAGTAACACCCCGGCACGTATGATCAGTGGTGATTATTTTGATTACATTGACTTGCCTGAAAATAGGTCGGGAATCGTTATCGCCGATGTTACCGGTAAGGGTCTTCCCGCTGGCCTTTTAATGGCAATGTGCCGTAGTGTTTTACGCTTAACGGCAATGGCGAGGGTAAGTCCATCAGAGGCGTTGGGCTTGGTGAATAGGCATCTCTTTCCTGACGTGCGTGAGGATATGTTTGTGAGTCTGATCTATATTGTCGTAGACAACGATACTATTTTATTCAGAGCTGAAACAGCTAGTATCGAAACTATTAAGTCGCCGGGCTTGGCTCTGGGCATTGATGCGGGTGATGTATTTGATCGAGTTACTAAGGATGTAGAAATAGAAATGAAAACAGGGGACTGCCTTCTTCTCTATACAGACGGGGTATGTGAAGCTGTGGATGACCATGACAATGAATTTGGGTTGGAGAAGTTAGAGCAAGTATTCTCCAAGGCCGCGGCGATGGGGGCGGAGAGGGTTGTGGAGTCGATTCGGCAGGAAGTATCTGCCTTTGCTGGTGACCAGCCTCAGATGGATGACATCACAATGATTGCTATAGAGAAAAGGTGAGCTTACTGACGATCAGGGCTGTGCGCGAGATCGCCGAACGCATTCAGATAAGACACGCCTGGAAAATATCAATCTAGCTATGATTTGGGGTGGGCCTGTCATTAATCGAGAGGCTGTTATTTTTTACGATACATCTTGCAAGATGTGGGGCATTCCATAGTATTAAGACTGTTGATTGGGCGTGCTTGTCCTCTCTCAAACAAAATACGAACTAAAACAAACTAAGTTATATTATGAAAATCGTTAAAATTATCGCAATCGTAGCAGCAGCATGTGGATTCATGGTCAGTGCTTCTTGTACTTGTCAACAGGAAGCAGCCGCTCCTGTGCACGTAGAAGCTGCTAAGTAATGATCACTTGGTGTTAAGACCCTAAACCGTTAAGATTATACCAACTATGAAAATTGCTATCATTCTTGCCGCTGCCGCAGGTCTTGCACTCTGTGCCTCCTGTGGTTCACAACCTGATTCACAAGTTGCACCCGCACCTGTAGTGGATATATCTGCTAAGTAAGCGGAGTAATCAATACATCAAATATCACAAAGGTGGGTTAGTTAATTCTAACTCACCTTTTTTCTTTTTTCTTTTTTATTTCTACTTGTCATCACCATCAATTCCAGTCATTAATAATTAGTAAATAACACCATTAAATATGAATTTGTATAAACTAATGATTTTTCCCATAGCCACAGTTAGCGTATTCGCTCTTTCTTCATGTGGCTGTTGCACCGGTGAAGAACGCGTGCCCAAGTTGCGTGATCTGCCTGCATTCAATGATGTTCCTACCGATGGTGCGAGCTCAGATTTTCTTCCAGCCTCAGAGCTACCCTCAGAGCTACCCTCTGCCCCAGCTCCGGTAGAATTGGACAGCTTTAAGTAATCTCACGCTGTAATTTCTCTTAGCTGTATAGCTATCGAACAGTAGTTCATCTGCTGTCACTTATGGTCACGTTGATACGTGGCCATTTTTTTATGCTCTGAGCATCGCTATAGATTGGATCATAGCGGTGCGCCTTTGTCGCACAGGGTCATTTTGTCTAGCTTAGCAGCCAGAATGCCGCGACATTTTGTCGCTCCAGTGTTTTGGGCGATAGCTTTCTTGTGATAGAACAAGCTATTAATATTCTTATGATCAATGGCTTAGGTGTTTTAGTCCCCTTGTTGGCATGTAATCTGCAAGGTAAGTGGTCAACAAACTACAATTGGTAAGACATGGGCCACGTTCTCATACCTTTCCGAATGAAAAAACGATCTACATGCTGAAACGAAGCAAACCAAATCATCAAACCATCAAACCATCTAATTATTATGTCTAAAATACTAGGAATCGACCTCGGAACCACCAACTCTTGCATGGCTATCATGGAAGGCGGTGAGCCTCAGGTGCTGGAAAACTCTGAAGGAGCGCGCACCACGCCCTCTATTGTTGCATTCACTAAAAGCGGTGAGCGTCTCGTTGGCCAGGCTGCCAAGCGCCAAGCTGTTACTAATCCCAAAAACACTATTTTCTCAGCGAAGCGCCTTGTCGGTCGTAAGTATGCAGAGCTTAGCGATGAGGATAAGCAGTTACCATACAGCGTCGTAGAGGCAGACAATGGTGATGCCCATATTGAGGTAGAAGTAGGTGGCGAGAAGAAGGCCTACTCGCCCCAAGAAATCTCAGCGATGATTTTGGGTAAGCTAAAAAGCGATGCTGAAGCCAAACTCGGAGAAACAATCACCGAAGCGGTCATTACAGTTCCCGCCTATTTCAATGACTCTCAGCGTAACGCAACGAAAGCAGCAGGTGAAATTGCCGGGCTTAAAGTGCGCCGCATCATTAATGAGCCTACAGCCGCCTCGTTGGCCTACGGTTTGGATAAAAAATCTGACGAACAAATAGCTGTCTATGACCTTGGAGGTGGAACCTTTGATATTTCCGTCTTGGAAATAGGTGATGGTGTATTTGAAGTTTTGGCAACAGATGGTGATACCATGCTGGGTGGTGACGACTGGGACAACGCGATCATTAAATGGATTGTCGGTGAGTTTAAGTCTAGCGAGGGTGTTGACCTTTCAGGTCAGCCTGATGCTCTTCAGCGGATTCGCGAAGAAGCAGAAAAAGCAAAGATCGCACTGAGCTCTTCTCAAAGCTACGACATCAATTTGCCTTTCATCACCGCTGATCAAAATGGGCCTAAACACATTCAGACCACGATTAGTCGTTCTAAGTTGGAGCAGATTACAGACAAGCTCTTTGATCGCACCAAGAAGCCGGTGTTGGATTGCTTGAAAGAGGCTGGAGTTAACGCCAGTGATATCGATGAGCTTGTTCTTGTCGGAGGTATGACCCGCATGCCCAAGGTTCAAGAGATTGCAGCAGAGCTTGCAGGCAAAGAGCCTCACAAGGGAGTTAACCCAGATGAAGTGGTCGCTATCGGAGCTTCTATTCAAGGCGGTGTGCTCCAGGGTGACGTCACTGATGTGCTACTCCTCGATGTAACGCCTCTGAGCCTTTCGATTGAGACAATGGGCAGTATCGCGACTCCAATGATTGAGCGCAATACAACGGTGCCAGCTAAGAAGTCACAAATCTTTTCAACAGCTGCAGATAGTCAGCCAGCAGTAGATATTCGTATCTGCCAAGGTGAACGCAAGATGTTTGATGATAACAAGATGCTTGGCAATTTCCGCCTAGATGGAATCGATGCGGCGCCACGAGGAACGCCTCAGATTGAAGTTACTTTCGACATTGATGCCAATGGTATCCTGCATGTTTCAGCTAAAGATAAAAATTCCGGCAAGGAGCAGAAGATCTCTATTGAGGGCTCAAGTGGGTTATCTGAAGAGGAAATCGAAAAGGCTAAGCTTGATGCTGAAGCTCATGCTGAGGAAGACAAGAAACGTGCTGAAGGTGTTGAGATCAAAAACAACGCAGAGAACCTTGTCCACCAAGTTGAAAAGCAGCTCGGCGAACTCGGGGAGCAGCTGCCTGCTGAGCTTAAGTCTGGTATCGAAGCCAAAGTTGAAGCCGTAAAAGAGGCGCTCAAAGCTGATGACCTTGATGTTATCAAGTCAGCAACCGGCGAACTCGAGGCATCTCTTCAGGAACTCGCCCAAGCAGCACAGGCTGCTGGTGCTGCTGCAGGCGCTGAGGGAGCCCCTATGCCAGACATGGATGGCGGCTCAGATGAGTCTGAGTCTTCAGAACCCAAACAAGCTAAAGGTAAGGTAGTAGACGCTGAAGTTGTCGAAGACTAATCCATTAACATTCTCAGATCTATCTGGTCTCATAGGCCAGCTAGATCTTTTTCTTGAAATAAACAAAACAAACTAAAACGAACTAATAAAACTATGGCTACCATAACACCTATCGGACAGCGCGTCCTCGTGAAGCGCCTTGAAGCCGAAGAACTAAGTGCTGGAGGAATTGTCCTGCCAGATACAGCAAAAGAAAAACCACAGGAGGCAGAAGTCGTCTCCCTCGGAACTGGCGGTAAAGACGAAGATGGCAAAGCCATCGAGTTCGCTGTCAAAGCAGGGGACACCGTCCTCATTTCCAAGTACGGAGGAACTGATGTTAAAGTCGACGGCCAGGATCTGCTGATCGTGTCTGAGTCTGACATCCTCGGTATTGTGGGCTAACAACAATTCATTAAACAACTATTACAACTTAAAATAATATGGCTAAACAACTACAATTCGACGAAGCAGCCCGCCACGCACTCTTGCGCGGTGTGGAAAAGCTTGCCGCTGCCGTTAAGGCAACACTCGGGCCCTCAGGCCGCAATGTCATTCTCGACAAAAAGTTCGGCTCCCCAACAATCACCAAGGATGGTGTCTCTGTTGCTAAGGAGATCGAACTTGAATGTCCCTATGAAAATATGGGTGCTCAGCTTATCCGCGAGGTTTCCAGTAAAACATCAGATATTGCTGGTGACGGAACCACGACTGCTACTGTTCTTGCAGAATCGATCTACAAAGAAGGTCTGCGTAACGTAACTGCTGGGGCTAACCCAATCTCACTTCAGCGCGGTATCATGAAGGCATCTGAAGCCATTGTTGCTCAGCTTCACGCGATCTCAAAAGAGGTTTCTGACACATCTGAAATTGCTCAGGTTGCCACTGTTTCTGCTAACTGGGACAAGGAAATTGGCAACATCATTGCTGAGGCGATGGACAAGGTAGGCAAAGACGGCACTATTACCGTTGAAGAAGCCAAGGGAATTGAAACTACACTCGACGTTGTTGAGGGTATGCAATTCGACAAAGGCTATCTTAGCCCATACTTCGTCACCGATGCTGAGGCTATGGAGGCATCTTTGGATGACGCACTTATTCTCATCAATGAGAAAAAGATTAGCTCACTGAAGGACCTTTTGCCACTTCTTGAAAAGGCAGCCAAGACAGGCAAGCCACTTCTGATCATTGCTGAAGATGTTGACGGTGAGGCCCTCGCGGCGCTCGTAGTTAACAAACTCCGCGGAACTCTCAACGTAGCCGCTGTCAAGGCACCTGGATTCGGTGACCGCCGCAAGGCTATGCTCGAAGACATCGCCATCCTCACAGGTGGTAAGGTCATTACCGAGGATCTCGGCATCAAGCTTGAGAATGTAGAGCTCGAAGACCTTGGTTCTGCTAAGCGTGTTACTATCACTAAAGATGCTACCACGATTGTGGAGGGCGAGGGTGGTAGCGAAGCGATTACCGGCCGTGTAAATCAGATCCGTAAGCAGATCGAAGACACATCATCAGATTACGATCGTGAGAAGCTCCAAGAGCGTCTTGCTAAGCTTGCTGGAGGTGTAGCCGTCATCAACGTTGGTGCTGCTACTGAGACAGAAATGAAGGAGAAGAAAGCTCGCGTTGAAGATGCTCTTCACGCTACTCGTGCAGCTGTCGAAGAAGGCATCGTTCCCGGAGGTGGAACTGCTCTGATTCGTGCGCAGGCTAACATCACTAACCTTGGGCTCGTCGGTGACGAAGAGACAGGTGCTGGTATCGTTGCCCGCGCTGTGGAAGCTCCACTTCGCCAGCTTGCCGCTAACGCAGGCCTCGAAGGAGCACTCATCGTTGAGCACGTTAAGAATGCTTCAGGTAACGAAGGTTACAATGTTGCTACTGGCGAATACACTGACCTGATCAAGGATGGTGTTGTTGATCCTACTAAGGTAACCCGCACAGCACTTCAGAATGCAGCGTCCATCTCAGGACTGCTTCTCACTACCGAGTGTGTTATCACCGATATCCCTGAACAGGAAGAAGCTGCTGCCGGCGGTCATGACCACGGCATGGGCGGCATGGGTGGTATGGGCGGCATGATGTAGAGCCACTACCGATAAAATTCAAACTCCGGTTGCCGTATGGTAGCCGGAGTTTTTTTATGTTATGTGGCGAATACCAAACACCGTTAGGTGACCCGATCCGAACGAGAGCAGGCGGACGCTAGGCAATGCCGCCAATTTCAACGTTGAGGTCATCACTGAGATCTTCAACTGCCGCAATAAGTTCCTGTTCATTGGTGCTATCAGGGACGCATACGGTTCCTGAGGCGTGAAAGATGGGATGCCCAGACATTGCAGCACTTTCTATCGAGGTGTTAAGTTCTTCGATATTGGCGCCAGCGCTAGAAATAGCTTCGGTCAGTTGGCTGACGATTCCAGGGCGATCATTGCCAAAGATATCAAGTCGTAAGCAGCGGGTGTATGGGTAGTCGGATAAGTCACCTTGATCGTGTATTTGAACTGAGATGCCTTG
>JAACFN010000098.1 GCA_009937455.1 Verrucomicrobiaceae bacterium
AGCCGCTCGAGCTGTGCCCTAGGAATTTTACCGGTTTCGATCCAATCACCAGAATGAAGCGCAATGATAAAGGTGCCATCTTGCTCATCATCGGAGAGTCTTTTTATCACTCGTTCGATTTGCTTGTGATGATACTGATTGAGTTCGGTGTCGCCTATCAACCTTGGCGTAAGAATGTAGATTCGGCGGTCGGTTAAAACGATCGATTTGGGTCCAGTGAGTTTGACGGCCGCGGTTACCCTCAGCAAGGGGATGTGCTGCACGGCAATGTAGTAGATACTTTCCTCGGTTTCAGACAGTGAATCTACGAGGGCAAAACTCTGTTCGACGATGTGGGGTTCTTGTCCGTCATCACCAAAACTGCTCAGCTGTTGGTGCAGCTCGAAGACACGCGAAAGTGGTTCCCACCCAGATAACTCGGGATAATATACGTAGTCAGAAGCTTCAATCTGGCCTTCGTTGAGTAGTTGGCCGATTTGGATTTGGCTGTAAGGTCCAATCGACTCCTGTCCCCCCTGCTTGAGGATGTGAAATATTTGATGTTCTGGAAGTTCCTCGGATATCATAGCTCCGTTGATTATGTAGGTGTATGTTTTGCTAGCACTGCTTTCCAGCGCTGCGGTGGGGGCACCACAAACCGAATCAATAGTCTATTCTTGATCTAGCGTTCTTATTTTCAGCAATATATCGCCATTAGTCGAACATTTTGTTGCCCCCTGGTCAAGAGCTTAGGCTCCTCATAGCCAACGGAAAAAGGTCAAGCTAGGATCAGCAGGGCGAGATAAGGAGCGAGGCTGAATATAAAGAACAGCAGCTTGAAGAGCCCAAGGTAGGAGTAGGCGACGATGTTAAAGGTTTCGCGTGAAATGGGGAACCATTTGCTTTGAATGCGATAGATGAAGTCTGGCGCGAGCCAAAGCAACAGTGAGCTGTAGATAAGTATGGCCGCATTGATGATAGTGCACCACATGAAAAAGTTGGTGAATGTTTCGATAGGCATGGCGATAATGGGTGTTAGGTTTGAATGTTCGAAGTTAGCCCTATCACATTGGGCTCTTAACGAGGGGAAGACAAGCACTAAGCGCATTGGACAAGCAAACACGGCCCTGTAACGATGTTGATAAGCTGCAGGATCTGCAGTATCATTTCCGAGCATCAAGTCCTGCGGACTCCGACTTAGTCAGTCGATTCCCGGAGTTGTCACTCGGGGATGGAGTGATAGATCTGCTCCAGAGTCAGCACGGCATAGGCCGTGACCAGCACGGGGTCGCTTTCCCACCAGCGCGAGTTTTTGTTCACCCATGATCCGTCGGGAGCTTGAGTGGAGAGGATCGCATTGGAGAGCTCATTGCGCCAATCGATTTGTTTGCCGTCTTTAGTTCTCAACGCATCGATGTTGGCTGCCGCGAGACCTTTAGCCATGGTGTGGTAGTAGTAAAACAGACCTTGCTGGCCTAGGCTAGGGTCATCCTCAGTGGCGAGGCCTGGGTTCTCTTTGACGGTGAAGTTTTCTGACAACCAGTTTTTGACGGCGGTGATACGAACATCGTTCTCATCCAGCTCAGCATAGATCATAGAAAGTAGAGCGGCATAGGACATGGATCCGTAACCACGGAGGACTTTGCTGCCATCGGGTTTGGTGTGGTGGCCAGCTTTTGAGTTGCCAGGGAAGTAGTTGAAGGACCCGTCGTCACCTGTTTCAGGCAATTCGTTGGTTTCTTTGAGGTTCTGTGTTCGTGAGATGAACTGGATGGCTGCCTCCCAGTTGAGTTCAGGTTGCTTGCCCGAAGCATCGTCTTGGGCAATGTGTCTGGAGAGTTTGAGTGCCTCGATAGAGAGGTAGGTGTTGGATAAGTCAGAGTGTTGATAGGATCCTCCGTAGCCAATGCCACCGTCGTATTTATTATCAGCTTCGCCCTTGGTGTCCCAGTCAGTCTGTTGGTTGATGAGGAATCTACGCGCCTTGAGAATGGCAGGGTGATAGGATGTATCGCCGGCGGAGACGAGGGCGACGATTGATGTAGCAGTGTTGTATGTGCCGAGCCCTTTGCCGTAGATGCCGCCGTCGTCTTTTTGTTGCTTGGAGAGCCATGCATATCCCTTGTTAATATAATGGGCCTTATCATATGAGGGTGATCGCATCGCGGCGGTTAGAGCCAGGGCAGTATAGGCGGGATACTTGGATTCACCCCAGAAGCCCTCTGTGTGCTGCTTGGATTGGAGATAAGCATTGCCGCGTTCGATGGCTCGGACAATCTCAAGTTTGATAGAGAGGTAGGGTTCTTGTTTTTCCTGAGCAGAGGCGGGTAATGCATAAAGAAGGCCTAAGACAAAAATAGGAAGTAGGGTTTTCATGGTATTTTTCAACATGGCACTAATCATTATGGCACAGCTAGCCAAGGTTTCAAGGTGACCTTGACTGGGGTTCCCTCCTCTGGAGTGTTGGCAGAGGGTGACCATAGATTATCGTCGTCGCGGTCATCGCCTGAGTAATTGGCAATAGCGCCAATGTTAGGAATGATGGTAATGATGCTGCCGCTTAATTTAGCGTCGAATTTTTTTTCATAGATATAGGAGCCGTTATAAATCCAAGGTGTGGCAGGCATGTTTTTTTTGCTGGCCTGATTATAAACCCACTGAGTAACGGGAATAGTCTTCTCTGTGGAGTCATCTTTCCAGGTGATATAGACACTGAAACGCGCTGCCTTTTTGATGTCTTCTGCCACCACGGTATATTGATCACTGATAGAACCATCGGCTTTCCGCTCTCGAAACAACTCAAGAGATTCTTGATAGTTGAGTAATTTGAACGCGATATTGATATGCGTGGGGTCTGCCTCAGTGGTGAGCAGGGACTCGTGAATTTTTTCACCGTTATAGTGAACGAGTAGATACTCTATGATGGTCTTGGGGTCGGTGATGTTTGTATGTGCTGGCATACTAATCTCACGTGTCTCTTTGTTGAGTATGACCTTGCCTATCTGGTATGTGTTGGGGGAGATCTTTTTAACCAGAGCTTCTGCTTGATGATCTGCTTGTTGATCTGTTTGCTCATCTGGGAGGGCCGCAGATAGCCAGCTTGAGCATGAAATGCATGCAAGTGAGATAAAAAACCTAGCTGAGCAAGGGGGTATCATTCTAGGAGGAATTTGTTGCCGTGCCCAATAATGTTGCCGTTAAAAGCTAGGCGGCTAAGCTTATTCTTGATCAGCCAGCCAACGCTCGACTTCGATCGCTGCAGCACAGCCTTGGCCTGCAGCGGTGATCGCCTGACGGTATTCGGTGTCGGAGATGTCTCCAGCTGCATAGATACCCTCAACACTGGTGCGTGTGCCGTGTTTCTGAAGAATATAGCCTTGGTCGTCTGCCTCAACAAGACCGTTGAGGAAGCCGCTGTTTGGCGTGTGACCGATCGCCATAAAGACACCCTCAACCTCAAGCTCTGAAGTTGAGCCATTTTGCGTATCTTCAAGCAGAACGGCACGAATGTCTCCTTTGTCATTGGTGAGGTATTCTTTGATGGTGGAGTTCCAAATAAGTTCGATTTTCTCGTGATTGAGCGCACGCTGAGCCATGATTTTTGATGCCCGCAGCTCGTCGCGACGATGAATAAGGTAAACCTTGCTTGCGAATTTAGTGAGGAAGGTGGCTTCTTCACATGCAGAATCACCGCCTCCAATCACGCAGACGGGAACATCTCGGTAAAAAGCCCCATCACAGGTTGCACATGCAGTGAGCCCGTGTCCGCCCTTGGTGAGTTCTTCTTCGCCGGGAAGACCCAGATAGCGTGCTGAGGCACCAGAGCAGATGATGACCGATTTGGTTTGGAGTTCCTTTTCGCCAACCTTAAGCGTGAAGGTGCCGTCATCATTTTTGTTAACGGATTCAACAAGGCCGAACTCTACCCGAGTGCCGAACCGTTCAGCTTGCTGTTGCATGCTGATCATCAATTCAGGGCCTGTGATGCCCTCAGGAAAGCCGGGGAAATTTTCGACATCGGTTGTTGTAGTTAATTGACCGCCAGGCTGTGTGCCGGTGAGAATGAGAGGGTTAAGATCTGCACGTGCGGCATAGATTGCTGCGGTGTAGCCGGCGGGGCCTGTTCCTATAATGATGACGTTTTCCATAATAATGAGATTTTGAATGCGCAGGATTATGTCTTCAATAAAGATGTGGGCAAGCTGTTTTACTGTTATATCCTTTATTTATTTGGTGGCAGAGCTGCCGGCTTCTATCCTTGCTTTTTTGCTCTAAAAATGGCAATACCTCCCCGCGGCCGTAGGCTGCAGCTATGAAAATCATCATTGTAGGAGCTGGAGAAATTGGACGTCATCTGGCGATATCCCTATCACGTGAGGCTCACAGTATTGTCGTGGTCGAGTATGATGCTCTAGTCGCCGCCGAGCTTGAGGCGCAAATTGATGGCCGCGTTATCACTGGAAGTGGAGCCAGCGCTAATACTCTCTTGGAAGCGGGTGTCTCTGAATGTGAGTTGTTTTTGGCGGTCACGAGTGAGAGCACGATTAATCTCATGTCGGCATCCATGGCCAAAAAGTTGAATGCGGAGAAGGTCATTGCCCGTGTCAGCCCGGCACAACAGCGAGAAGAGTGGCTGTTTGATTTCCGTGGCCACTTTGGTATCGACCATGTGTTTAGCTCGGAACGTCTCAGTGCAATTGAGCTATCCAAGTTTGTTCGTAATCCTGATTCGCTGATGGTTGAGGAAATTGCTCGTGGAAGAATCGAGCTGCAGCAACTCCGAGTTAGTGAACAAAGTGACGCCGTGGGCAAGCGTTTGATCGATCTTAAGGCTCCCGAGCGAACACGTGTGGCCAGCATTACCAGAGGTGGGGATCACTTTGTACCCTCAGCCGAGGATGCCCTGTGTGCAGGCGATGTAGTGACGATTTTTGGTGATCCAAATAAGCTCAGAAAACTCTCAACCCGCCTGCAAAAGGGCAATGTTAAGGAAGATGAAATACGAGTGGTTATCTTTAGTGGTAGTGAGTATGGATTTTCCTTAGCGCAAATGCTTGAGAGTTTTCAATGTAAGGTTCGGATTATCGAGAAAGACCGAGATCGAGCACAGGAGCTCACCGGACTGCTTTCAAACACCACGGTGATTAATACCGATGGCACGGTTCTCTCTGAGCTTGAAGAGGAGCAGGTGGGTGATGCCGATTTCTTTATTGCAACCAGTGGAAGTGACGAGGATAACGTGATGACCTGTTTGCAGGCTAATAACCTTGGAGCTAAGAAATGCCTGACCCTGATTCACCGAGCCGATTATGCAAATGCCATCAGTGCGAGCGGTCGTCATTTTGGTGTTCTTGCAGCAGTGAGTCCACGTGAGGCGACACTGCGTGAGCTCGAAAGATTTCTTACCTCGGATCGTTTCCATACGGTTAAGAAAATAGGTGTAGGAGAAGTTATTGAGACTCAGGTTGCCAAGGCTTCCATCGCCGCAGAACACATGGTATCAGAGATTGATTGGCCAGAAGGCTGTGTGTTGGTGGCTCGCATGAGGGGATTACATGCCATTGTGCCTGGCCCAGAAGATGTTCTGGAGCCTGGGGATACTATCTATGCGATGGTGGTGCCTAAAGTGCGTCGCAAATTTCTCAAGCTGGTGAGATAATTGCTCAGCAGTCTGCGCTTTATCTTTTTTTGAATCATGAATTTCCGCATTTTATCAAAGTTTCTCGGAGCATTGCTGCTGCTGGTGAGCATTGCCATGGCTGCTTGCGGGCTATTTGCTACGCTTGATGTGACCCAGGGTAATGAGGCTGCAGCGAGCGCGTTGTTTCTATCCGCCGTCATTGTGGCTGCTCTTGGAGGTGTAATGATGCTCTGCGGCATTGGTAAAATAGAGCGAGTGCCACGGCGAGAAGGTATCGTAGTCGTAGGTCTAGGATGGCTTCTATGCGGTCTTGTTGGCAGCCTCCCATACCTATTGGGTGAGCCTAAGCTCGATGCTGCTGGTGCATTTTTCGAGTCAGTGTCAGGATTTACCACCACAGGGTCTACGGTCATGGGTTCAGACTCACTGGCAGGTGGTGACATCGAGTCTTGGCCCAGAGGGATTCTTATGTGGCGTGCCGTCAGCCAGTGGCTGGGAGGTATGGGGATCCTGGTTTTATTCGTAGCGTTGCTCTCTTATCTTGGGCTTGGATCAAAGTCCCTTTTCTGTAACGAGTCGTGACACAGCAATGTTGTTATGGAAAATCTATGTCTGTATTTCCATCGTGTGTGCCATTGGCCTGAAGCTGATGGGGCTGACAACCTACAATGCCATCGCGCATACTTTTACTGTGGTTTCCACCGCGGGGTTTAGTCCGCATAACGAGAGCATAGGATATTATAAGGACTGGGGCAATGGCTGGCTCATTGAGCTGTGGCTCGGTCTGTTTATGATTTTATGTAGCATCAACTTCGTGCTTTGGGCGGTAATCCTGAGAAAGCGATGGCAACGGCTTAGAAACGAGGAGGAGGGAAAGCTCTTTGTGCTGATATGCATTGTGGCTATGCTGGTTCTTACTCTTGGTTTGGCCGGCTCCCATTATGATGGCTTTTTTGCCTCTCTTAGGCACTGCTTTTTCACCCTTGCATCGTTGGCTTCGACCACGGGTTACGCTACAGTTGATTATTCCCAATGGCCTGTATTCGCGATCGTTCTCATTGCAGTTATGATGTGCATAGGTGGATGCTCAGGCTCGACGGCTGGGGGAATGAAGGTGAGCCGATTTATCGTTTTTCTTAAAACCGCGCGCCTTGAAATTGTGAAGGCCTTTCGTCCTAATCAGGTATTCCGCATGCATGTAAATGGTAACGCCATGGGTGATGCTGAGAGGGCTCAGACCGTTGGCTTTGTCGCACTTTATGCCTTTATCATCATGGTTTCCTGTTTCCTAGTTGCCTTGCTTGAGTCAGTGAATGGCATCGATTTTGTCACAGTCTTTGGCTCCGTGTTGGCGACATTTACAAATACTGGGCCTGGTTTTGGCGAGGTCGGGCCATCGGGTAACTTTGCTCACCTACTTCCCGTCACTAAGGTGTTTTTATCACTGCTTATGATCCTAGGTCGTCTTGAGCTTTACGCTGTCCTGGTGCTGTTTATGCCTTCGCTTTGGCGTCGATATTAATCGAAACAACTTCAATTCAAGAAGATGTCATCAGGAGCCTCTGCCAGTATTCTATGGTAAGGCGAAATGCTTCTCAATAAGTCTGACCATAAATCCTCTGCATGGTGGCTGGCAAGCATGGCGCTCGTTGGCAGAGTCGGTATCCATGCTTGTTTTTTAAGTTCGTCTTCAAGTTGGCCGGGTTCCCAGCCTGAATAACCGGCGAAAGCACGGATCAGAGCACCCGGTTGTTGAGAGCGTTTGATTGCATCAGCAGCACTGATGCGAGTGGTGAATTTAAGGTTGTCATCTGGGTCCGTCCAAAATGCAGCGAAGGTTAAATGTTCTTGGCCCACAGGTCCCCCCAAATGTATTGGGATATTGGCAAGGTCTGCAAATTTTGAGGAACTCAGTAATTCACCGACAGTTTGGCCGGTGGGATGATTAAGAATGAGGCCGTTAGCTCCATCCTCATAATGATGATCAGTGAGAAGAATGACGCTTCTATTAAAAAAGCCATCCCGAAGAGAGGGGTCAGCAATCAACAGCTGCCCCTGGAGCTTGATCGGTAAATTGGGTGACTCATCCATCATTAGATGTTTGTATGTTCGCTTGCTTTTGATACAGGTGTCAAGGTCCCAGATCGCATATCAAGCTTTGAGTGAAATGCACTTTGAGCTTAAGTTTTACTCGCTGTGAAACCTATCGTTTTCCAATAAACTCACCTACAATGAACTTGCCTATTGCCATAGCATCTATGAGTGGCAAACATACTAGTATGCTGCGTGAACGTTTGCCCTTCGTGATCATGATTTTCGCCAGCGGGCTGGGACTGGTCTCATGTTCCGCGCCCTCTGGTGATGGGGCGATTCCTGGACAAGACCAATACGGCTTGGGTGCTTATCAACAAGCGGGAGGCCGAGTAGCGGGCATGGAAAATCCTGTTACTGTGCGCATAGAGGGCGGCGATAGTTTGGTTGCCGGTCTCAAAGGAAAGGGAATCACCCCAGAAGAAGATATTGTATGGGCTCCGGAAAATCCGGATGAAGCGATCGATGCGGGTTTGGAACAACTATGGAAAAGCCCTGAAAGAAAATCTTGGCATCAAAGTTATACGGAGGCGACTCAGCAGTCCAGGCAGACAGGTAAACCTTTGCTGATTTGGTTTACCGATTCCATGTATAGCCCTACTTGTAGACACTTAAGTGAAGAGGTTTTTTCGACCACAGATTTCGAGGTATGGGCGATGAAGCATGTGATCCGTTTGCGCGTAGATAAGCAGATTCCTTCTAAGCAGAGGAAATCTGACCTTGGCGCGCGAAAGTTGAAATACATCAAAAAACTCATTAAGCGTTACGATGTCAAAGGAAGTCCGACGGTGATACTTCTCAAGCCTGGTGGAGAAGTACATGTCAATTATCGGGGCTACAAAAAGGGGCAGGGGGAATATTACTGGGCTAGGATGAAGCATGCTGTCGTTATGATAGAGCGAGATTATGATGAATGGCGCGAAAAGTATGAAAAGAGGGGATATCGTTTGTGGGAAAACCGAGAAGGCCGTAAAACTTTTGCTAAGTTATACCGTTTCCAAGATGGTAGTGTGACATTGATTGACCCTGATGGAAAAAGGGGCAAGACGCCCTTCAACCATCTTTCTGATGGAGACAAGGCTTGGATTTTGTTGCAGAAGAAGAAACGTGATGCCAGCAAAGAGCGCTGAGTCAGATAGCGACAAAATAATGGGCTGTTTTCCACTTGGGGCAGGAGCTTTCTCTCACGTCGAGGTAGCAGGCCCATTGAGGTGATTGCGTCAAATCTTGGAAATTATGCTTGTAGTGCGGTTCAAAAGTGAATAGCCATTGCCGCCTTCACTTCTAAAGGCTTAAATTCAACTGATTTATCATCTTCAAAAACACTCACCATCAAACAGTTTCACCTTTTACAACGATCTATTTCCCATGGCAGCTAAAAAGAAAACAGCAAAAAAAGTCACCAAGCGATGCTAAAAAAGCACCAGCTAAAGCGCCCAAGAAGGCCACTAAGAAGGTCAGCAAGAAGACCGCTAAGAAGGTTGCCGTCAAGAAAACGGCGAAGAAAGCAGTGAAAAAGGCAACCAAGAAGGCAACCGTCAAGAAAACGGCGAAGAAAGCAGTGAAAAAGGCAACCAAGAAGGCAACCAAGAAGGTAGCCAAGAAGGTAGCCAAGAAGGTAGCCAAGAAACCCGCGAAAAAGGTAGTCAAGAAAGCGGCTAAAAAAGCAGTTGTTAAGAAAGCGGCGAAAAAGGTGAATCGTGTTAAAGTTCCCAGTAAACCCGTGGTTTTGAAAGGTTTCGCTAAGAAGCAGCACCAGCGGCTACTTGATCTCCGTGACGGAATTCTCGATGCCATGTATGGCGTCACCCACGATACCCTTAAAAATACCGACGGTATGGAAACTGGTGGTGGAGGCATGCACACTGGCGATGCTGGAAGTGATTCCTACGATCGGGATTTCGCTCTCAACCTTCTCGCCAAGGAGCAAGATGCTCTGAGTGAGGTTGAACATGCAATCACCCGCGCTGAGACGGGTCTCTATGGTGTTTGTGAGATGTCAGGTGAACGCATTCCCAATGAACGCCTTGAGGCTATTCCTTTTGCTCGTTACACCGTTAGTTGCCAGGCCCTATGGGAAAAAGAACACGGAAACAATCGCCACTCGGCAAAATCAGAATTTGGCTTTTCCAACGGCAATATGCGTTAAAATCGACGAAAAACCCTATTCTGAATATTCTCTGCTTGACCAATCAGCGGAAATCGGTAGTTTGCGCGTCCCTGCAACCTTTAGCCGGTAAGTGAATATAGCTAATAAAGCGACCCAATTTTACAAATAGACTCATAAATCATGGCACGCGACATCATCATCCTTGAATGCACTGAAGCCAAAGCTGAAGGTAAACCTACCTCCCGCTACACCTCTACGCGCAACAAGAAAAGCCTCCGCACTCCAGGACGTTTGGAAAAAGTGAAGTATAACCCTTTCCTTCGTCGACGCACGCTCCACCGCGAGCTACGCTAACATGATCCTGACGAGCTGATTCTCATCACAAACCAACTTTATTTACCATGTCATCTATATCTACTCCTAAGAACAAAGAACGCCGTATTGCTTACTGGAAAGCAAACCGTCCTATGCCGCACCGTCGTCATGACATACCTGCAGCTGAGGTTGATTACAAAAACGTAGAACTTCTCAACAAATTCACTACGGAGACCGGAAAAATTCTCCCTCGCCGTGTTACTGGTGTATCAGCTAAGCTCCACCGCAAAATCACACGTGAAGTTAAGCGTGCACGTGCGTGCAATCTGCTTGGCTAATCCCAAGTAGTGAACAAAACACTTTTTAAGCCTGTCCGCTGAATTCGGGCAGGCTTTTTTTTTAACATACCGTCAATATTACCCTTTTCATATCATGAAGGAGCTTACGGACACTCAAAACGAGCTGGATGATAGGCAGATCGCTATTGACCGTGTTGGTGTTAAAGCACTGAGGTTCCCATTGCAGGTGCGCAACAAGGATGGCAGCACCCAGCGCACTGTTGCTACGACTGCATTAGCGGTAGATTTACCGCACCATTTTAAAGGCACTCACATGAGTCGCTTTGTGGAGGTTCTTAATTCCCACGGCAATTGTCTCGATGTAAGAGAAATGACGGCCATTCCCGAGGAGCTATTGGGTAGGCTGGAAGCCCGTAAGGCTCATGTTGAGTTCCGGTTTCCTTTTTTTCGGAGTAAGCCTGCGCCGGTTACTCAAATCTCTGGGGTGATGGACTACGAGGTTGTCTTTGAAGCCGAGTCCGACATCGAGGGGAATCACGATTTTATTCTTACTGTGATCGTTCCCGTGGCCACACTCTGCCCTTGCTCTAAAGCAATCAGTGAAAGGGGTGCTCATAACCAGCGAGGCACTGTGACTTACTCGGTCCGATTTAAGGAACCCATCTGGATTGAGGACTTAATTGACCTCGTAGAGACATCGGCAAGTTGCGAGCTTTACAGCTTGCTGAAGCGGCCAGACGAGAAGGCCGTGACTGAGCGTGCCTATGATAATCCGGTGTTCGTAGAGGACCTGGTTCGTAACGTGGCAGCACGATCCAATGCGCAGGAGAATATCATATGGTATCGCGTAGAGGCCGAAAACTACGAGTCTATTCATAACCATAATGCTTACGCGGTGGTAGAAAAGGTAGACTGATTGGGCTAGGGTAGGGCGGTTTGGTCAGGCCTTTTCATGCGCGACATAAAAACATGCGTGCCAATTCTTTTTGGATCGATTAGACTTATCGCATGTCTAATGATGATTCTATTCACAGCCCTTATTTGACGCTTCCAGGTGCCACGGGCATGCCTGATATTCACGAAATTTTGTCACAGATGCCTGATGAGCAAAAACATAGGTTTGAGTCATCAGGTGAATTTATTCGCCGGTTGGCCATAAGAGTCACCAAATGGCGTGAAGGGCTACCAGAAGATGAAGAGCCCGCCATTTTCGCTTTAATGTCAAACGGTGATGCGGTTGAGGTGCATAGCCTGGGTGAGGATGGCCACTCCAGCGTGGTTGTTGAGGGAAGTCTGCAGGGCGCCTCCTGCATGTTTATTAGCCATCAATCTAGTTTTCAAGTCCTGTGTTATACGCGCAAAATTAAGGATGAAGCGCCGCGTAGAAAAATAGGATTTCACGTTGGTGGAGAGCAAATAGAGGCTTAATACACATTCTCTTCGGCACTTTTTCATGGGCTTTCAGCCAGTATATCATGGTTTTCCACGTCGATTTTTTTAAGGTTCGCATTCTTGAGTGTAGAAAATCAATTTAGAGCAAAGGATTAAGTGCTGATTTTACAGACGGAGTATTGCCTTTCTGTCATTAAAGTGAATAGTAAACCTTATCGCAAGGGCTCGAAGCACTACCGCTTATTATTGAATGACTAACCTACTCATCGCACCGGCACGCCAAAGCGGCTGCCAAGATCTCGAGGCATTTGCTAATGTTGTGCAAGCAGCGGCTGAGCAGCAACGATCACCCATTGATGATATTCTGGATTCTGGCGTAGTTGAGGAGGAGCTGTATTTGTCAGCTTTGGCGCAACAGTCGCGTATGGAGTGGGTAACGAGCATTGACGAGTTTGAGGATATTGGCGCACTCAGAGCTGTGTGTGGGCCTCGTGTAGCATTGGCTCATCGGCTGCTGCCGATGCAACTCGAAGGCGCAGAGAGCGAAGAGGGTCAAGAGGGCGAAGGTGGTGAGAGACGGCTGGTTTTATTGACCTATGATCCGCTTAACTTGCTAGCTAAGCAGGCGGCAACGCAGCAAATCAGCCTGCCTATCGTCTGGAAAATGGCATCACGTAGGCGTATTCATGAGGCATTGCGGAAACTTTACGGTGTCGGAGCAGATACTTTCGAGCAAATTTTGGAGGGCCGCGACCTCGATTACGACAACCTCGAGTCGACAGATGAGGCCAGTGTTATCGATGCTGATGATGATGAGGAGGCAAGCGTTGTTAAATTTGTTAACCAGATCATCAGGGAGGCGCTGCAGCAGCGAGCTACCGATATCCATGTGGAGCCGCTCCACGATAATTTACGCATTCGTTATCGCATTGATGGATTGCTGGTAGATGTCACCGTTCCAGACAACATCAAAGCACTGCAAAGCTCGGTCATTGCCCGCCTGAAGATTATGGCGCATTTGGATATTGCTGAGCGTCGCTTACCCCAAGACGGCAGGATTAACCTCCAGTTTGAGGGGCAAACCATCGATGTCCGGGTGGCCACCGTGCCGACCGTTGAAGGTGAAAGTGTGAGCTTGCGCTTACTCAACCAAGAGAAATTCACCATTGCTAAACTTGCGCTTGAGCCATTTGTTGAGGCGAAAATCACACAGCTACTCAAGCTGTCTAATGGTATCGTCTTGATAACCGGGCCAACGGGCTCTGGAAAATCGACCAGTTTATATTCTTTCCTCAATGAAGTGAACACTTCGGATACACGTATTGTGACAATTGAAGATCCGGTGGAGAACAAATTGCCCGGTGTCATGCAGATTGCAGTCAAATCTGAAATCGGCTTAACCTTCGCGAGTGGTTTGCGCTCTATTCTCCGAGCGGATCCAAATATTGTAATGATTGGAGAAATCCGTGATCTAGAAACTGCAGAAATAGCCATTCGAGCCTCACTTACGGGGCACTTAGTTTTTAGTACTCTGCATACCAATGATGCAATGGGTGGAATTAGCCGACTCACCGATATGGGGGTTGAGCCTTTTCTGTTATCTGCATCGGTGCGGGCTTTTCTAGCACAGCGGCTTGTGCGTCGCTTGTGCCCTAAATG
>JAACFN010000007.1 GCA_009937455.1 Verrucomicrobiaceae bacterium
CCCTTTGGCATTCAAGAGCTAGAGGGCGTCGCCTACCGCACAGATTACGATATCGGCAAGCACCAGGAACACTCCGGCAAAACCTTGGAGTATTTCAATCCTGAGACTAAAGAAAGATACATTCCTCACGTTGTTGAGCCCTCTGCCGGCTGTGACCGCACTGTCCTAGCCATACTCTGCGAGGCTTACGATGAAGAGGACCTCACGAAGGAGGGCGGCAAGCCCGACATCCGCAAGGTCATGCGCTTCAAGTCATGCATGGCACCCATCAAGGTCGCTGTATTGCCACTGCTCAAAAATAAGCCTGAGCTCGTCGCTAAGGCCAAAGAGGTAAAAGCTCTTCTTCAGCCACACATGAACGTATTTTATGACGAGGCTGCTGCGATTGGTCGTCGCTACCGACGCCAAGATGAAGTGGGAACTCCCTTCTGTGTTGCCATTGACTTCGAAACCCTCGGCGAGGAAAGCGAAAATGGAGAAGACCTTACCGATACGGTCACCATACGTCACCGGGACAGCATGGAACAAGAGCGTATAGCGATTAGCGACCTACTGCCATGGCTGCTTGCGCGGATTGTGTAGCTGCTTGTATTATCTAGCTGGCTTCACCCCACAGCGCATCGATCTCGGCCGAGCCTAAACAGGCACTATTCATCATGAAGCACCAGATCATTGCTGCCGGCAAACCCGCTCTAGGTTACGCTAAGACGGGTGTCGCTGAATATCTCAAGCGGCTCTCACGCTATGGCTCTTACGAGCTCAAACACATCAAGGACGGCAGCAGTGAAGATGTATCTGAGCGCCTTCATATCGCAAGCAAGGACACCCTGCGTATCGTTCTCGATGAACGTGGAGAAAAACTAACAACCTCCGCGCTGACATCACGCATTCAAGGATGGGAAATGCGTGGCGTCAAACGTGCCAGCTACCTCATCGGAGCATCCGATGGCCATACAGAAACAATGCGCGAGCAGGCCGACATGATCTGGGCGCTATCTCCACTTACCCTTCAGCACGAGCTTGCACTGGTCGTATTACTGGAGCAACTTTATCGCGTCGCGACGATACAGCGAGGAGAGCCTTATCACCGCTAGCATTGATGCTACCTCAGCAAGGAAACTCTTCAGACTAACGCTGATCAAGAATACTGAGTGCCCCAGCCCCCTCTGGCCCTGTAGGTCGGTTCCATGGCATATAGCTTTCATCTGACTGAGGCCCTACTGGCTTTCTGGCAGACTCGGTGCTCTCAGCACATGAAAACAAAGGAAGAAACGCTACCGCTAACAATACATAAAAGATCTTGTTCATGTTTTTGATATTAAGTCTTCATTATCTCGGAGCAAGCGATATTTATCAGAAGCTGCCAATCACTTAGAACCTCAAGTTGATGGCTGCCCACTACAGTCTCGCTGATACCATTTCACCATGCCACTCCCGTTTCGCTTTCCATACCCTCCAAACAGCCCAGATGATGCCGGCCCCACGCTCGGCTCACGGTTATACGAGCGTTTTTCAAACCTACTGCCTGTCGTCACCTACTCGGTCATGCTCTGGTGCGTCGTTGTATACTTCCTACTCAAAAGGGGTGATGCAAACAGTGTGACCACCTACAAGCTTGCCCATTTCCTTGGGTATACCACACATCAAGACCTTGCCGATGGACGCTGGTGGGGACTGATTGCCTCCACATGTGTGCATATTGACCTGTGGCATATCGTCTTCAATATGCTCTGGTTGGTGCGTCTTGGTTCGCTCATGGAACGTGGCCTGGGCAGCCTCAAAACACTCGCCTTTTTTATCGCGGCTGCCTTTGTCAGCTCTACCCTGCAGCTGCTCATTGGCGGACCAGGAATTGGCTTTTCAGGAGTTGTCTACGCCCTGGGAGGCTTTATGTGGGCTGCATGGCCTCGCTTCACAGGCTTTCTCGAGGGCTTCAATGGCAGCAGCTTGCGCTGGCTCTTAATCTGGCAGGCTTTCTGCTTCGTGCTTTCGTGGGGAGGAATGATGCAGATTGGAAATACCGCTCATATTTCAGGGATGGCTTTTGGATTTCTCGTTGGCCTTTGGGCATGTCGAGGTACAAAAAAAGGCTGGTATTGGCTGAGTGCTAGCGCGCTGATGATCCTTGCCTGCATCACTTTATGCGTCGTCATAGCTGCCGCTAATTAGGCACAGCTACATCAATCAATTTCGACCATCTGCCTGAGTTCTGTCGCCAGCAGATAACATCTGATTTCATCCAAGGGAACACCTGTAATGCGATGCAGAGCAGCTCGGTAGATATGCAGTTGTGGCGTATGCTTAGTTCGCAGTGACTCTGCCGTCTCCTTAGCATCTGTTTTGAAATCAATAATGGTAATGGCACTCGCTTTACCCTCATCCATCAAAACAACCGCACGATCAATCACCCCGCTGACCCAACGATCATCATGCTGAGTTTCAATCGGCTGCTCTCTCAATAGCTGAAATGGCACCTTAGGTCGCTCAAAGTGATGACGAATTTCTGGCACTTTCAAACACTCAGCCACTGCCTTCGAAGAGCCCGCTTCTGAAAACTCAGGCAAGTCATCAAGCCAAGTGATTTGCTCAAACGCAGCAAATCACCAGCTTGGTATGCAGTAGTCTCGCTTGCCAGCTTGCGTGACATACGAGGAGATGCCTGAGGCAGTTTCACCGAGACCTTAGGCTCTTCAGCTTCTGCTAACGGCTCAACACTTCCATCTAATGCCAGCCAATCACCCGCCTCATAAAGCACCGTGCATTTCTCGTCGTTGATCTCTTCTTGGCGTTCTCCCTGGGCTGCCGTTGCCTCCCTGATCCAGTCATCGTATTTTGCCTTAGGTTCCCAATCCCCTTTCACAGGATCAAGAATGCAGTAGGTCGCTTTTTTAGCACGCGTCAGCGCCACGTATAGGTTACAGAACCTCTCGTAACATTGATCTTCGGACCAGGCATCTGACATTTTAGCTAGCGCCTCATCAGCTTCGCAGATTGCTTGATTGGGCTTTTTAATCACATATTCAAGGTCCCCCATCTCACCTTTGCGCTCCAAGGCATCAACCCGCCCAGAACTGGTGAATTCATTAGAACTTATTAGTTCAGGAAGAATGACCATATCAAAGCCAAGGCCCTTACATTTGTGAACCGTCATCACTTGAATCATGCCCTCGTGACTGGTCTCTTTAATGGAGCGTGTTTCCAGCATCTGCACCCACTCATTTAATGTTCCTCCTCGGCTTGAAAAATCAGCGGCGGCAGCTTGTATTTCATCCAGACGTGAATGCCCATATGCAGAAATAGGCTGGCATTCCCGCAACATAGAAATGATACGGTTGAGTAAACATTGAACTCCTTGTTGAGCTAACTCATCAGTGAGCCACTGCCATTGTTGCTGCTGCTGGTCGCTTCCAGAAAGCTCATTAAGCACTGACCCCAGTGGGCTGCTGCATAGATGGATGTAGCCAAATGAATGTGCTGGATTTCTTAACCAGCGAAACAGGTCAAGGATGACAGCACCAATCGGCCCATCAGCAAGATGAGTTTCAGATTCAGAGGCAACAGGCAAGCAGTGCGGTTCGGCACGGAGGTATTGCACAATTTCTGTTACCTGTGCATTTTTACTCACCAAAATGGCACAACTCATACCGCGCTCAAGAGGTTTCACCTTCTTGATCACTGAGACCATGCTTCGATAGCGAGCTTCCTTTTTTTCACCTGAGCTGGCACTGGCGTCGATATCAGTCTCGATAACCAAGGCATGTCCCGCACCATCGTTATGTGGTGTATGCGCATGATAGATCCAACGATCAATGGCAGCCGCTGGGAAAATCGCCCCCCACTTCGGATCGGATAAATCACAGACCGTATTAACCAGATCGAGCACAGGTTGTGACGACCGATAAGAAAGATCCATATCCCAGTCAGCAAGACGATCGCCGTAATGTTTTTTGAGATCCTCAAACAATCGAGGTTCGCCACCACGCCAACCATAAATGCTTTGCTTGCTGTCTCCCACGACAAATACTGAACGCCCCCCCTCAGCATCCTGCATGATCTCATCGATAAGATTGCCCACCGCCTTCCACTGCGGCCGGGATGTATCTTGAAATTCATCCAGCAACCAATGGTCGTAGCGTGCATCGAGCCTGAAATCGATAAGATTCCGGTCATCTCCATCCCATATCTGCAGTGCACCCTCACCTGCCAGTAACATCGTTAAATCAGAAAAACAAAGTTTACCCCTATTGCGCACATGATCTCGATAGCGTTCTTCGTAGGCTGAGATGAGCGTGTAGAGACCTTGCGTGCGCTTTATACAAACTTCGATTTCCGCTTTGATGTAATTGCCCACCAAGGCACTCATCACCTTGCCTATCTCAGGCGATATCTCATATTTATTTTTCTCCTCAACCTTACCACCCAGCTTGTATTGGTCCCACAATGGGATCGCACGCTTCAGCTGGGTATTAAGATTAAGTGGAACCCCAGGCTGATACTGCTCCAATAGATCACACACTTTGAGCCAGCCTTTCATGTAGGTGGCATGAGGGGTATAAGGCTTACCCATCATTGTCCGGAGCTCACGCGCTAGCTCCTTAATGTCTCCCTCTGGATAAGGACATCCATTCAGCCAGAGCTGGTCAGCACTACCCCAGCAATCGATATCAGGGCTACTCAGCCATCGATCCTGATGCATTTGGATAAAGTCCTCGAGCGTTTTACACAATCGGTTCTCCTGTTCCCCCCATGTGGCTTGCTTGAAGGACTGAATAAAGCCGTCTCGATCTTGTTTGCTTGTTTTACGGTGTGAGAAAATAACCTTCATCACCGCCATGCGCTCCGCCGATATGGCGGCATCCTCCATCAATTCAAAACCACTCAAGCCAAGCTCAAGATAGAAATTACGCACAATACGTACAAAGTAGCTATCTAATGTGGAGAGCGCCAAGCGGTCCAACACATCAATGAGCCCCGAGAGCTTCTGCTGAAAGAATGAGGCATCCATCTTCGGCAAAACAATCCCTGAGCCAGCAACAAGTGCCGGAATCGCATCTGTGCCCTCAATGACCTGCTTAAGTTCGGCGGCAAGTTTATCCGCCTGCGACTCGCTTGATGCTCCATCTGCCAGCCTGGTCATGATCCTGCCGGTAAATTCACCGGCCGCCTTACGCGTGAAGGTCAGTGCGATAATCTTTTCAGGGCTTTCCCCGAGCATCATCAGCGCAAGAAAGCGATTAGCCAGCTGAAAGGTTTTACCGCTGCCTGCTGATGCCCGAATCATCGTGCTCTGAATAGTCGCTGCCATCTGCTGGTCATTCAACTCTCCCCATGCCGCCGTGACAAGTTTACAGTTCCAAGGCAGCTCGATTAGAGCTAGAATCACACATGCTTGCAGCATTTGATCTCTACGGTATTGGCCATACGGGGGCACTGGTCTGTCTCGCGGCGATTAGTATACTAATGATTTTACGCTGCCGCAAAGACGCTGACTCAGGGCACGCCAAGTCAGCCTTGTCATTACTCACATTCTGCTGCTTTGCCGCATACCCCATCAATCAAGCCGCATGGGAATCCACAGGTGGGGCGATCACGCTCGATGCGGTCATCCCCCTCCATCTATGCGATATCGCCGCATTTCTGTGTGGCTTTGCCCTCATTACAAGAAACCCTTTCCTCTGTGAACTATCCTATTTTTGGGGGCTTGCTGGCACCCTCCAAGGTTTATTGACCCCCAATCTACCCTATGATTTCCCCCATCCAGTGTTCTTTGCTTTTTTTCTGCAACACGGAGTCGTGGTTATTACCGCACTATTACTGCCTCTCGGACTGGGTTGGCGCCCACGTCATGGGGCTTGGATCAAGGCTTTTGGCTGGCTTCTTGGCTATGCCGCGGTGGCATTCCTTACTAATTTGACCCTGGGAACCAACTTTGGCTTCCTCATGCATAAGCCCAGCGAAGCCAGCTTGCTCGACATGATGCCTGCTTGGCCTTTCTATATTCTGTTGATGATCTGCATTGCCGGCCTGATGTTCTTTCTTCTTGGACTCCCTTTTAGAAAATCAGAACAAAAATAGGTCGTGCTTTTCGCCTCAGTTTTGATTTAGTTCTCTACGCCCTCCCTAGCCAAACCACTTCATCAGCGATCCCATGCCCAACAATTCAAAAGATGCCCCCCAAAAAAGAAAACGTGTCAATGTACGTCGCCCAGATGTGATGGCGCTAGTTCAGGCACAAGTCGAACAACATTACAGATCATCTATTGTAGAAAAGATCAAATCCCATGGTGGAGAATTAACCGTTGGTAATACCACCATACGCTTGGCGAAACAATTTGGTTTCTGTTACGGTGTCGAACGCGCCATCGACCTTGCCTATGCCACACGTAAAGTGTTTCCTGATCAGCGTATCTTTTTGATTGGTGAAATCATTCACAACCCCGAGGTCAACAAGCAGCTCAGCGACATGGGCATTGTCTCGCTACCCTGGAAACAAATGACCGCCGAATATGATGACCTCACAGAGAATGATGTGGTTATCGTGCCTGCCTTTGGAGCTCCAACAAGTTTCATGGATCGCCTGGCAGATATCGGCTGCCATGTGGTCGATACAACCTGCGGCGACGTCATGAAAGTTTGGCGCCGTGTACGAGACTATGCCAAAAACGAAGTAACCTCTATTATCCATGGTAAGGCTGGACATGAGGAGACAAGAGCCACCGCCTCACGCGCCCTTGGCAAAGATAAAAACGGCCACTATCTAATCATCCTGACACTCGATGATGCCAATTACGTCTGTGACTACATTCTCGGCAACGGCAACAAGGAGGCATTCATGGAAAAGTTTGCCAATGATCATTCGGATGGATTTGATCCTGATCTCCACCTCTCACGCGTTGGTGTCGCCAACCAAACCACCATGCTGCAAAGCGAAACAGAGGCCCTTCAAGAGAAGATCAGAGAAGCCATTCTTGAACGTGACGGCAATACTGAGAATTACCACGTTTTTGATACGATTTGTGGTGCTACGCAGGAGCGACAAAATGCGCTTTTCACTATGCTAGAGAAAGTTGAACAAAAACCAATGGACGTGCTGCTAGTGGTCGGCGGTTACAACAGCTCCAACACAACCCACCTCGCTGAAATCGGCGAAAAAAACCTCCCCACGTTTTTCATTCGTAACGCCAAATGCATTAAGTCCCTAGAGACGGTCGTCCATTACGACATCGATCACAGCAAGGAAATCGAGAGTAGCTACCAAGACATTTTAGAGAAAGACAAGCAGGTTGTCATCGGAGTAACCGCGGGAGCATCATGCCCAAACAACCTCATCGAATCTACCATCATCAGAATCATGGAACTCAGAGGTGTCGATAAGGCGAGCCTCGACGCGGTTTAGTAGATCAAGACTACTGATTCTTTTTCCTCACTAACTCGATGTGCTTACCCACACGCTCGGCTTGATCTGCCTGCCCCAGATTGACCAACGATCGTTGGACCCCAGTTAAGGACGCCATATTGTGAGGGTATCTTTGCAAGCCTTGATAGTATGCTTCGTAGGCATCTGCATGACGCCCAATACTGTAGTAGTAATCACCTATGCGATTTTCCATCGGCGAGAGAACCAGTGGCGGCATCATCAGAGAAGGAACACCCTGTTTGTCTCTGGCAGACATAAAGTGATTCAAGGCCGTTGACCTTATGCTGATGTCCCCAGCAGCAGCAATGAGTCCGGCAAGCTCCATATCATAGACTGCCAAGCTACTACCGGCATTGAAGTAATGTGTGAAATCAGCAGACATCATAGCGCCATCGACTACCCCAGCCAATTTCTTGATCAAGCTTTTCAGCTTTTCATTTCTCAATCTGTTAGCCACCTCAAACATCTGATCATCAATTGCTTTTCGGCCAGCTATATACGCAGCAAGCGCCTCTATATATACTCCAGCAAGAGTGGGAAACTTGGGGTGATTAACAAAGGGGTCAATCTCTTCCGTCGCAGGTAGAGACCCGAGTGCCATGGCCCTATTTTCGCGATCATCGCGCGCTATATAAAGCCGCGCAGGCAGGTGATAAGCGCGCCACAGGATGATTTGATTGCCAGCCGACCGTGGGCGAGACGGATCTGGCTTCAAGCCACGCAAGCTCATGGCAACCTTCATCGCGCCTGAAAAGTCATCTCTCTGGAAAAGCGTATTAGCGAGGTAGCACTTCGACTTTACGTAACCCTCACAATCATTCAACTCCACTCCCTCTTGCTGCATCCATTTCTCATACAGCTTGATTGCACGTGTGAAAGCACGCTCGGCCAGCAAGTAATTACCTGCCCGCCACTCAAAATGACCAAGCGCGTGCTGCCATGTTGGTATATCAGGACACTTCTTTGTTAGGTAGCGCGCATGAGGCAAGATTTCTTCCTTTATATTCAACACACTAAACGGGGCCTCTGCGTTAAGCATCAACCAAAAACCCAACACCATCCAATTATCTGGGTGATTATCCATGAGCTGCTGAGTCTCCCTCAGGGCATCTAATCGCTTTTGTGATGGTTCATTGGCGACATTATAGCCGCCTCTGTTCAGAAACACGGCAATCATCTTTGCTTGGACAAAGCGGGGATCATCCTTGGCAACCTTCAGCAACATGTCTCGCGCGCTTTCTGGATTTTGCGATACAAGTGCTGCAATGGCATCAACAAAGCCTCTCTCCGATGCCGAAAAACGCGCCTTCTGACCCTTTTTGATGCCAGCCTTATCAGCATCATTCATATCGAGCATCCTCAGCACGGCCGCCCTACGATAATCCGCATATTCATTAAAAGGCTGAATCAACGCGAGAGTAACCCCTGCATAGGCCATGATGCAGTCTGGATCTATCGCCAGAGCGGCAGAAAAATGCCGATACGCCTCAAAATTCCACTGTGCATGCACTAGCGCAAACCCTTGCCTGACATGCTCACGTGCCTTTGGTGATGATGTGCTCACCCTGCTCTGCACGCCCTTCATGCTCTTACTGATCCGCGGGCGCGCCATCTTAGCGACTCTGGGGTGCACGACACTACTCAAGGCAAATGCCTTTGGTGCCTGATCCGGCTTTGAACTGACCTTGTTTGTCGGAGCTTGGCAAAACCCATCACAAATCAGCACAATCAAAAAAAATGCTGCAGCTGATATAGCACGAGTGCTGTACATGCCTGAACTATTGACGAGAAAACAGAAGTTCGCCAGTGGAAAAGAGGCCCGAATGTTACTTCCCTACTATTCTCTCAAAGCTCATATTTTATTGTCATGTATAAATCGCGCATTGAAAGATCCTTCAAACCTGCTTGATTAGTGCCCAGATATGTCTAATAGTTTTGGCCATTTATTTCGTATTTCCACATGGGGTGAGTCCCATGGTGGCGGCGTTGGTGTTGTCATCGACGGTTGCCCACCATGCATTCCTATTTGCGAAGAAGATATTCAGCTTGAGTTAGATCGTCGCCGTCCCGGGCAAAGCGAGATCGTCACTCCCCGCAAAGAAAGCGATACCTGTGAAATTCTCTCCGGTGTATTTGAAGGTCAAACATTAGGCTCACCTATTGCCATTCTGGTCAGAAACAAGGATCAACGACCTTCATCCTATTCAGAAATGAAGGACAAATACCGCCCTTCACACGCCGACTTCACCTATGATGCTAAGTATGGCACCCGAGCATGGCATGGGGGAGGAAGAGCTTCGGCACGTGAAACCATCGGCAGAGTGGCTGCTGCGGCCATTGCCAAAAAGGTCCTTACCCATCTCTACCCTGGTATCGAAATCCTCGCTTGGGTTGACTCGATCAAAGACATCAAGGCTGATGTCGACCCAGGAAATATAACGATGGAGACCATCGAGTCAAATATCGTAAGAACGGGTGATCTCAGCGCTGTCGATTCAATGATAGAGCTCATCAAAGAAACCAGATCGGACGGCAACTCGGTCGGCGGGGTCGTCGAGTGTGTGGTGCGCAATGCTCCGGCAGGATTGGGCAACCCAGTCTTTGGCAAACTTGAAGCCTCACTTGCACAAGCTATGCTCAGCATCCCTGCGACCAAAGGGTTCGAGATAGGCTCGGGCTTTCAAGGCACTCAGTTAACAGGTGCTGAACACAATGATTCATTTTACATGGACGGTGACACCGTCCGCACCAGCACCAACCATTCCGGTGGTGTTCAAGGAGGCATCAGCAATGGCGAAAACATTATTTTCCGCACAGCCTTCAAGCCCACAGCCACGATCATGAAGGAGCAGAAAACGGTCACCACAGGCAGTGAAGATACCGAGCTCAAAGGCAGAGGTCGCCACGATGCATGTGTGCTACCTCGCGCCGTTCCCATTGTCGAGGCCATGACCGCGTTAGTTCTTTGTGATCATGCACTGCAGCACATTGCGCAGTGCGGCACCAAGTAATTTAGTCCTCTTGCTAATGAATTTATCAGGCATTAGCACCTTTGGCATTATTGCAATCATTCTCTTTGTATTCGCGGCTACTGGCTTTTTCAGAGGCTTCATACGCACCACACTTGGGATTACGTGCCTAGCCATATCAGGTTATTGTGCGTATTGGATGCACCAGAATGTGTATCAGCTTATTACACCGTGGATAAGCAACCCTCAGCCCTGGTTATGCGGGATCATCGCTATTGGTGCAGGTCTAGCGGCATTCATCATCTCTCGCTATATTTTCCAATTTGTCATTGATCCATTTAACGTCTCAAAAACAGGGCAGCGCATCGGCTTTGGTTTTCCTGCAGCCCTCATCACCTTGGCTATCGGCTCTGCTTTCATATGGCTATCTCTGGCTGGTGTTCGCTACCTGGGATCTGCTGCCGAATTGCAGCAAACTCGATTCCAAATCAGCAATAAGGATGAGCCGCATGATACATGGAGCATTGCCAATCAGCACATCATCCCTCATTTCATTAGCGCAAAACAGTGGCTTAATAGCACCTCACTCGGTAGTTGGCATTCAGGAACTGACCTGTTCCACCCGCCTGGTAAAGTCCAGCTGTGCCAACTGCTTATCCTCTATCATCATCAGCCATCACGCCTCACCATGCTCAAGGATGAAATGTTCAGCGAACTCCTCAATGAAACGGCTTTTCTTGAGCTAGCGCACGCTGAAGAAACCAAGAAGATATCGGCATCAGATTACCCCGTCGGACTACTCTCCTCACCACACGTAAAAACTGCGCTAACCAATAAAGTGCTATCACAAAAACTGGCCAAATTCAGCTCTGAGGATTTTGATGCGTTCTCATCTGAGTAGCCATTACAGCTGGCTTAGTACACAAAAAAGCACAGCGACCAGCACCGTGCTTTGAATATTGCAAATAATATTGAGCCGCCGACTATTCGGTCGCGAGCAATTCATCGAGCTTAGCTCGTGATACAGGCTCTTTGATATCTTGCCATTGCACACGGAACTTAGCGACATCCTCTGCGGTGACTGCAGCTGCCGTGTTACCAAAAGATTGACGAACATAGCTCATCACATCTGCGAGCTTCTGATCATCAGGGTATGCCATTTCAAGCGAGGCCATCATCCCCATGTATTCTGAACCTTCTTTTTTGATACCCTTGAGAATGACGAGGGCCAAAAGGGAGGGATCCCCAGTTACAATCTTCGAGCCTACAAGCGAAGGTGCCATCATTTTATCACCTAAGGGAAGCCCTTGGCCATCTGCATTATGACAAGCACTGCATATCATGTATGCCATTTTACCAGCTGCCTCGTCTGCTTGAGCAGTGAAGGACAGGAGACTGGCGATTGTAGGGACGAGGAGTAATTTGAGCTTCATAATCTTTTTCTGTATCGTAGTTGTGGATGATTCTATTGATTTATCGATGATCAATGGAAATTACGTTGGGAATATTGCATAGGACTCATTGAAATCCAGTCCAATTCGTCGAATTTTATCAGCTAGCCCTCTTACACAGACACATTATCGGAAAATCATGCACTTGATGCGTAGATTTAAGCAATCTAGCGCAATCAAACGTTGATGTTGGGGCACTATTTCGCATAGGTTTTTGCAGGATCGCAATATGATCCCACTACGACCATGCCCATTTCAGATTATATCGTCACTATTGGACTCGAGGTACATTGCCAAATCAAGTCGAAGAGTAAAATGTTCTGTGGCTGCGCAACGAGCTTTGGCGAAGAACCCAATAGCAATATCTGCCCAGTCTGCTTGGGATTACCCGGAGCCTTGCCGGTATTGAACAAACATGCCATTGAGCAAACCATCCTTGCAGGCATGATGCTGGAGTGCAGCACACCAGAAATCTCAAAGTGGGACCGGAAAAATTACTTTTATCCGGACATGCCAAAAAACTTCCAACTTACTCAGTTTGATCTTCCCCTTTGTATCGGCGGAGGAGTGCCACTCTACGATTTAGCCTATCCTAAAGAAATTCAAAACAAGATCCCCTCACCCGGCAAGGTTGTCAAACTCACTCGTATTCACCTCGAAGAAGACGTCGCTAAGTCAACACACCACAGCAACAACTCCACCATTGATTTTAACCGCGCAGGCACCCCTCTCATGGAGATCGTATCCGATCCAGATATCGAGACCCCAGAGCAAGCCTATGCCTATCTGAAATCACTCCAGCAAATTCTGGTGTATGGTGGCATTTCAGATGCCGATATGGAAAAAGGCCAAATGCGCTGCGATGTGAATGTCTCGCTGCGCCCACATGGACAAGTGGAGCTCGGTGAAAAAGTAGAACTCAAAAACCTCAATTCAATTTCAGCAGTCCGCAGCTCACTCTATTATGAAATTCAAAGACAAGCCGAGGAGCTCGATGCAGGCATAGCCCAGATTCAATCAACGCGCCGTTGGGATTCTGATATCGGTGAAACTCAGATGATGCGCACCAAGGAAGACGCTCACGACTACCGCTATTTCCCCGAACCTGATCTACTGCCCATCAAAACGGCTCAACTTGTTGAGAAAATGCGCTCCCATGTGCCAGAACTACCGCATCACAAACGTGCGCGCTTTGAGCAGGATTTTGGTCTTAGCCCCTATGACGCGGATGTGCTGACAAGTGACCAACACCTTGCCGACTATTTCGAGGAAGCCGCCCAAGAACCTAAACTAGGGAAAAAAGTAGCTAACTGGATTACCAATAGCGTTCTGGCCAAACTCAACGAAGACAACATCACCATTCAGGAATGCCCCCTACCCGCGGCACACATCTTGGAGCTGGCCAAACTCGTTGATGCGGGTGCTGTTTCCAACAATCAGGCAAGGGATGTATTCTCCGAACTGTGGGAAAATCCAAATATCAGCCCCGCTGACCAGTCCAAGGCGATGGGTTTTGAACCTGCAGACACGGGTGCAATTGAATCAATTATCGATGAAGTGATTACCCTCAACCCAGATAAAGTCGCCGAAATTCAAGCTGGAAACGAAAAACTCCTGAACTTCCTCACAGGCCAGGTGATGAAGGCCTCCAAAGGCAAAGCGAATCCAAAAATGGTGACCGACTGCCTGAAAGGTAAAATCCTATGAAATACTTCTGTCTACTTCTCTCCTGCCTCTTGCTGATTTCAGTAAGTCAGGCCGGCGTATATGGTGAGCTCGAGTTTGGAGATAGCCGTGAAACGGTCACTAAAAAACTGCGTCAAAGCCCGCTGGTTGAGCAAACCATCGACAACACCTACATTGCAAGAACAGGCCTGAATGGTATTTTCAAATGCAAAGGCCAGATTGCAGGACTAACATGCCGCCTCTATTTCAACTGGGATGAACAAGGCGGTCTCAATGAGATTACTTTGCGATCTGAAGGACTTGATGTGGATCTCTACAAAACACGGCTCCAGCGCGCATGGAGTGATGCGGAATCGCTTTTTTCGCAAGTGTATGAAGCTCCCGCACAACAAGCGACTTACCCTGCCCTGAGCTCATTCAAAGAGCATAAGATGATGATTTCACATGTATGGGGAAACAAAGGCAAAGAAACGATTTTGATGGGGACAGGCATTGATAAAAACAAATGCTTCCTCTTCATTCGTTATGTCAGAGCGCAAGTTGAACTGCAGCGCAAAGAATAGGGCACTTAGATTAGGCGCTAAGAACCCAGTGGCAGCAGCTCATTGTATCGCTCGACAGCAAGCGCTCTACCCGTCTCTTCATCGACATCTAGGACTAGACCACAAAGTCTGACTTGCCCTTTAGCCACAGGAAAACGGGTTGGCATGCCTGTTTTGAAACGCCAGACGACGGATTCAACGCTGCGACCAAGCACCGACCTCTCGGGGCCGCACATACCAGCATCTGTAATATGAGCGGTTCCCTGCTCTAAAATACGCTCATCAGCAGTCTGCACATGCGTATGCGTTCCCGCGACCGCAGACACCTTGCCATCGAGGTGGTAACCCATTGCAATGGACTCGCTGGTCGTCTCTGCATGAAAATCGACAAAAATGACCTGAACCCCCTCCTGCTCGCGAAGACGCAGCGCCTCTTTTTCAATGCAGATAAAAGGATTTTCGAGTGGCGGGTTCATAAAAGTGCGTCCCTGACCATTGATCACTCCGACCTTTCCCTTTTTAGTCTCCAGCACTACACTACCGCTGCCCGGAGTTCCCTCGGTGTAATTAATCGGACGCAAAAGGCGAGGTTCGGTGGGAAGATAATCGACTATTTCCTTCTGATCCCATATATGATCTCCTGAAGTTAGCACAGCAACACCACAACGAAGTAAATCAATAGATATCTTGGGAGTAATCCCCCTACCAGCAGCCGAGTTCTCCCCATTTGCGATGACAAAATCGATTTCCCTCTCCCGCTTAAGCGCAGGCAAGCGGCTAATCACGGCCTTGCGCCCTGGTTCACCCACAATATCTCCTAAAAAAAGAATACGAATCACGGCCACAGTGAATCACACTGTCCGACATCAGCCAACCCCTAAGCCTCAATCTTAACTATTTAATATCTACCATGCTTGCATCCAACCACGGCAGAAAGCTCTACCCTATCATCGCCCTACTCCTCGTGCTGCTCATTGCAGCGGGAGCTTATATTGTGCTGCTTGAAATGCAGCGGAAATCAGCCACCTCTTTACAGCAAAAAGAGGAACCATTGATAACCACCCCTCCTGAAAGCCAAGAAGCTATATTAGCCGATCTGGGCGAACAGCCAGACTGGACTACACTTGATCTCTGGCAGGATACCATCACCTATGACGACTTTTATTATTTGTTAACGGAAGTCTACACCACAGACAATACCTGGAAGCGTTACATCACCATCCATCCGGACCATGCCATCATTCGCACAGACACAAGCAAGCCGGGCGCAACCTATAGGCTTAATTTTGCCAGTGTTATCAGCGAGGCCTCACCCGATCGAAACTGGAATAGCGTTGGCGAACTACCCCCGGGAACCAAAGACAAACCCTTAGCGGGCGTCCACATCGCGATCGATCCCGGTCACATAGGTGGAGATTACGCAAAACTAGAAGGTCGCTGGTTTCAGATTGGCGATAATGCGCCCGTCAAAGAAGGAGACATGACTTTGCTCACTGGCAAAATCATCAAGGAGGAGCTGATCAATCTTGGTGCTAAAGTATACTTGATTCGTGGCTCCAACCAACCAGTCAATCCTCGACGCCCAGATGATTACCGAGAAGCGGCCCTCGCCAAAGCCTCATCGCTAGGCAAGACAGATGAGGAAACGATAAGTCGGTATCAACAGAAATTTTTCTGTCGCACTGGCGAAATCCGTGAGCGTGCCCGCCGTGTCAATCTGGCCTTCAATCCGGATCTTGTCCTCTGCTTACATTTCAATGCCGAGGCTTGGGGTGATCCGCTCAAGCCTACATTGACAGAGAACAACCACTTCCACGTGCTCTTACACGGAGCACTTACCCGCAAAGAGATAGCACATGACGATGAGCGTTTTGAGATGCTTGTTAAAATTCTTCAACGCAGCCATGAAGAAGAAAAAGCACTCGGAATCTATATGGCCCAATCACTCAGCAAGGCAACCAAGCTACCCGCCTATGAATACCTTAATGCAGCTAGTCGTGCCCGCCCTATCAAAGAAATCCCAGGCCTATGGATACGCAACCTTCTTGCTAATCGCATCTACCAATGTCCGGTTATTTTCCTTGAGCCTTATGTGATGAATAACAAGCAAGTCCACGAACGCATTCAACTGGGTGACTACAAAGAAACCAAAATGATTCATGGAGAAGAGAAAAAATCCATCTACCGCGAGTATGCCGAGGCGGTAGTCGTTGCGCTCAAACAATATTACCTAGACTACCGCATCATCTATAATGCTAAAGGAAGGTAAGAGCACATTGGCGTGCTAACGGTTTGCTCCGTATATCTTTTGAACCTGATCGAGATAATGACTGGTAGCGTCATCTGGAGAAGCTCGGAGCTCCTCTTTTTTTAATGCCTCTATAAGGTCTCGGTATTTGGTGAAATTGCCACTCAAATCAGTAGACTGAGTGATATAATACCAGTCCAAGTAGTCACGTGAGCGGATCGCCGCTGCCTGCATCCTCCCACGTACGTCGACTAATTTGGCGAGACGGGAACTAATATCCCTGTCTTCACCCTTCATAATATCGCGCAAAATGATGTCATACTCATTAAAGATGGGTCGGTAGGTAGGAAAGCATCGGTAACTAAGCCGCTCTAGTTCGGCACGTGCAGCCGCCACAGCTTCAAGGCGTTCGGATGGTTCTAATGCAAGCACCTGATGGTAATCATCGATTCCCACACTTAGTACAGACCCGTCAAGATCTCGATAGCGCAGCTTTAGAAGGCCATCCAACCTAGATTCCGTTTCCAGCATAGAATGCACCTGTGTGACTCTCGCTGTAGCCAGCTCTAACAACTCAAGATTCACCCATTTACCCAGACTATTACTCGACTTGTTCATCCCCGAGAAATGTCGACGCAGCAAATTTTCATACTCCCCTTTGAATGTCGCAAAATCTGCAAGGTATGTGGACATGCCAGACTTCCCATCAGGCTGGCGCAAGAGTGAGTTGACGATCGCCCCAGAAATTGCCCTGAAAGCGACGGGTTCACGCCCAATCATCTCTCGCCATTGATTTTCAGAAGCATCAAAAACCTTCTCCAATGGAAGAATAGATAAGAAGTCGATATCAGCTTGATAGATCTCCCGATTAGAATCGCCACTGCGAATATCAATGGCTTCTAACATACCTATGACCAGCCATGGCTTGATAACAACCCTGTCACCCTCCTCAACAATCTGGCCGTCTGCCAAACCCCTCTCATAAAGAAGCAGCTCCATCAGATGATAGCGCAGCAGATACTGATCTACCCCCTTCGCCAGGTGAATGTGCAGCAATAATTGATACTGCCCTTGGAAGCTTGCAATCTTACTCAGAATACTTCGCGGCAATTCCTCATCACCCTCAGCACCATAAAGCTTCACGATCACAGGCAACTTCATTTTGCGCTCAGGATCTCCGCATAATTGATTAAGCTGATCTCTAAGCTCATCAGCAACGGAAGCAATGCTACCGCGCACTTGTTGCTCACCTCCCGTCACAGAAATACTACCAAATTTAGTAACCTGTATTTTTTTGACTGCAGCTAAGGCAGCTTCAGGATCTGGCTCCTGATCTTCTGCGGCCAGAAGCTTCACATCGCCAACAAAAGCAATAACAATACTCAGCATGAGCAGCAGCCATGCTCGGCAGCACCCGCAAAATAATTGAACGACCATACCGTGCTTCATCATTATAACCTGTGTTCAACTCGCCGAGGATCAATAGTGATTTTACCTTCCTCAACACGCACATCAAAAATCTTATGGTCGTAATACGGCTGTAATTCATCAGCCAATTCATTGACCATATTTTGAAATGCCGGCATCAACAAATGCCCAAAACCGCCCGGCAATCTAAGCTGACCAATATGACACGAGTGCCTTGAAATACGGTAGCCTGTCCTCGTGCGCTCAAAGCCCATAAAAAGAGAAGTGATGTGCACGTTTTTCCCAAGGAGTTCTCGTTCAATAATGAGCTCTATCTCATCCTTCTGAAAATGAACCCATACGCCGCGCACCTCCGCAAAGCCTGCCAACACGCCCTCCTGTTTGATTTCTAGACGCTTAGCTAGCCATGCATTGATTTCCTCTTCTCGAAATGTGATCGGATAGTTGCGCTCAATAGCAAGCGCCAGACGCTGCTTGAGTAATGGTGGCTGGATCGACCTGCCCTCTATGATGTCAACCCTACCTGCGATATTCTCAACAGGATAAGCTTGTATGGCTGGGAATATTTGCACCCCAGCCACCTTAGCATCCATTACTCGAGCATTGAATACATCTGGACTGCCAGCTGGCTGCCACAGAAAATAAACGTGAACGCCCATATAAAGCATGATTACTGAGAGGAAAAGCCAAGACAGGATACTCCCGCACCCGCTGTTGACGTCAGCAGACTCCTGCGACTGCTTCGACTGTTGCATGTGCGGATGCCCCTTCTTACCCATACACTTGTGATTAGCAAATCAACGCATTCATGGAAAGCTTTGATTCCAGATGACTCGACCAACAAGCTCCCATTAAAATCCCCTTGCATCCCTTTCATTTGAGGATGAAAATTCATGCAACTACTTATGATCACGGTGGTTTAATGGTGTAGCTCTGCAACATCATGACCCATCCGAACTGTCAGCCATCACACCTGAGACTGATCCTGGACCAAGATCACTATCCCCCTATGCCAAAAACCCCTGCAGACATTCAGAGCAATAATACAAGCAGTGGTGTTGAATCTTCTGAAAATGATCTCGATGTTGCGCTCATGCTTAGGGTTGCAGGCGGCGAGGAAGCTGCATTCGAGCAACTCATTGAGCGTCACCAAGGTGCCATCATCGGTACAGTTTCAAAGATGCTCGGCAATGCCTCCGACGCTGAAGACATTGCTCAGCAAGTTTTTATTCGTCTTTGGAAAAGCGCCCCTCGCTATAAACCGAAGGCCAAATTTACCACTTTCCTCTACACCATCACCCGCAATCTCGTCTTCAACGAAAGCCGCCGCAAAAGTCGTAAAAAGCAATATTCTATGGAAGAGCGTGAGGATGACTTTCATCTGCAGACACCAGATCATCAAAATACCTCACCAGATCAGGGAATGCTGGAGCAAGAGCTGCGCCAGGCAGTGGATCAAGCAATTGCAAATCTCCCTGAAAAACAGCGCCTCGCGGTTATTTTAAGGCGCTACGAGGGCATGCCCTATGCCGAGATAGCAAAGATACTGGGTCTCTCTGTCTCAGCTATAAAAAGCCAACTTTTCCGTGCCCGCCACACCCTGCGTGAATCACTTCAGCATTATCTCGAATCATAGGCAGCAGCGGCTACCATGATGATACGTTTTCAGCCTTTTCATTTATAGCCTCACAGTTAAGAAAACGTTGTAATGAAATTTTGTTGTTTGATCTTACTCGCATTGCTGCCGATCACAGCACATGGCAAAGTGTCGACCAGCCTGCTAGCATCAGGATTTGACCAACCCGTTTGGGCATCGTGTCCCAAAGGAGTGACCGACTGCTTATGGGTTATAGAGAAAGACGGCAAAATCGTAATCTACAACAAGCGCACTGACCAAAAAACTGACTTTCTCGATATACGCCATCTTATCAAAATCCGCATGAATGAGCAGGGGCTACTGGGACTGGCCTTTAGTGAGGATTACCTTCAATCCGGTAAGCTTTACGTTTATTTCACCAATACGACTGGGGATACTGAGATTTGCCGTTTTAGAGCACATGGACCTGGCATGAGACAATGTGATCCTACCACTCGTGAACTCCTGCTGGGCATCAAGCAAACTGCACGTAACCACAACGGCGGTTGGCTAGGGTTCGGACCAGATGGCTACCTCTACATTGCCACAGGTGACGGCGGCTCAGGTAATGACCCGAAAAACCACGGCCAAGATCTAGGCACCCACCTTGCAAAGATCCTTCGGATCGATGTCTCCTCAGCCAGTGGCTATACCATCCCAAAGGACAATCCATTCATCAATCAAGCAGGAGCTAAACCAGAAATCTACGCTTACGGCCTACGCAATCCTTGGCGTTGTTCGTGGGATCGCAAAACCAAAGATTTCTACATCGCAGATGTCGGACAGAATCACTGGGAGGAGGTCAATTTCCTACCATCAGGCCAGGGTAAAGGAGCCAACTTTGGATGGCGGCTCAGAGAGGGAATGCTCCCCACCCCAAAAATAAATGTTGGCGGAACAGCTCCCACAGGCTCAATTAATCCCATTTATGTCTATAAACACGGCAATAAGTCCAATGAGGGTATCTCTGTGACCGGGGGTTATGTTTACCGAGGGCCCATAGAGAGCCTCCAGGGAAAGTACTTTTTTGCCGATTACGGCAATCCTCGAATCTGGTCTATCGAGGTTGAACATGGCGAAGCACGCAACTTCGAGGACTGGACCAAGACCTTGCAGACACCACAAGGAGCCATCAATAGTATTGTCTCATTTGGTGAAGACCACGACGGCAACTTGCTGATCATCTCGTTCTCCGGTAGCATCTACCAGCTCATAGAGCACTAGTCTCTCGATAGATATCAATCCCCGTATGGGATATCATAGACGTCTCGAAGCTTATCTTTGATCTCTTTGCCAATGACCATCAACACGGGCAGCAGGATCAGGGTAATGAGCGTTGAGAATAGAATGCCAAAGGCGAGTGAGGCTGCCATGGGCTTAAGAAACTGAGCCTGAACTTCGGTTTCCAACAGCAAGGGGGCGAGCCCTAAAAAGGTGGTTAGTGATGTCAGTAAAATGGCCCGGAATCGATCAGCACCTGCTTGTGAACAAGCATCTAGCAAACTCACACCTTCAGCGCGCATATCGTTGACCCGGCAAACAAGAACCAAGGAGTCATTCACCACCACTCCAGAGAGTGCCAGAATTCCAAACACTGAGAGAATCGAGACTGGCAGCCCCATCAGATAGTGGCCGAGCAGAGCTCCGATAATACCAAAGGGAATCACCGACATGATGATGAGTGGCTTGGCATAGCTTTTAAGAGGAATGGCGATGAGAATATAAATGAAAACAATGGAGAAGAAGAAGCCCTTGATCAGGGAACTCAGTGATTTTTTGCGCTGCTCGATCTCTCCCCTCTGAGTGATCGAAATCCCTGGATATTTAGCCACCATCTGCGGAAAAAATTCTTTTTCTAAGCGATCTGTCACCTCACCTGACGAGGTGATCGCCTTATCCATCGTCGCTTCGACAGTGACAACGCGTTTACTGTCATAACGCTTAATCGACGCCAAAGATTCGGAATAACGAGTATCGGCAACCACGCCAAATGGAACAGCCGTTCCATCTTCTTTACGCACACGCATATTACGCAGTGTTTCTAATGACTCTCGTTGTTCGATAGGGTAGCGCACCATTACACGCACTTCATCACGGCCACGCTGGACGCGTTGAGCTTCCCGTCCATAAAAGGCATCACGTACATTGAGTGCCAATTCTCGTTTAGTAAAACCAGCAGCCTCACCCTCAGCTGTAATCGAATAGAGGATTTCTGGCTTGCCCGAGTCAAAGGTATCGAGCGTGTCATAGACCCCATTGTAAGTTGCCAGCACCTCCTTCAACTCAAGCGCTGCCGCCTTCAGTTCTTCAAGGTTTTCACTTTCCAAATTCACCTTAAGGTCACCGCCAGGAGGGCCGGCCCTAGCCGCTACAGACAGTGAGCGCGCGCCCGCTATGGTGCCAATGGCATCACGCCAATCTTTGATAATATCTCCGGTCGGCAGGAATGCACGCGTGGTCGACCTCGTCAGCTCGGCAGCGACTGCCGCCTTGTTATTTGTTTTGCATGAAATTTGAATTTCCAAAAAAGGGTTTTGGCCATATTCGTCCTCATACCGCTCCCCTAGCTCACTTGCAATCGCGGCGATACGCTGTGCATTGGCATGGAGATATTCCACTGATTGACCTTGCTCAAGCTCCAACAACACCGCTGCATTATCGCGATATATATTCGGGAAAAAAACGAACCTCAACTGGCCTGCGGGGAATAACCCGACAACCACAATAAGCACCGCAACGAATGCCCCGACCGTTGCATACCGCCAAGTAATCACAAATTTGATAGCCGGCTGATAAACCGTAGTGATCAACCATTTTAAACGGTTCGCCACCCCCTTCTGAAAGCGCGCCCACGCCTTGGTCAGTGGATTACTCGGTTTTTTATGCACGTTAAGATGCGCGAGATGAGATGGCAGTATGAGTTTGGACTCAATCAATGAGAAAATCAGACAGAGGATTACCGCGGTGGCGATTTGACCAAACACATTACCCATTCTTCCACTGACTTGAGTGAGAGGCAGGAATGCGGCGATGGTAGTAATCACGCCGAATGTTGCAGGAGTCACCACCTTACTGACGCCTCGCACAGTCGTTCGTATCGGGCCGTCTCCTTCTTCTGAGTGCACGTCCTTTTCCTTCTCAGAGTATATCGATTCACCAATGACAATGGCGTCGTCAACGACGACACCGAGCACAATAAGGAATCCAAATGCGGATATGACATTGATCGACAAATCCAGACCCGGAACAGGAAAAAAGGTAAGCGCTCCTGCCAAAGAAACCGGAATGCCGATCGCCACCCAAAAGGCCAAACGCAAATTAAGAAAGACCATCAGCGAGACCAATACTAAGAGCACGCCGATCAAACCATTGCGCCCCAGAAGGGACAAACGATCACGAATGTTAACTGAGCCATCTAGCCAACTGGCTAACTCGAGACCCTCAGGTAAATCTCGATACTCGCTGACAACACGCCTTGCCTCATTAACGGCGTCGATAATATCGTCTCGGCCTTCCGTGGTAATCTTCAAGCTGGTGGTAGGCTTCCCCCGAAAACGATTCAAAAACAGCTGATCGACAAAACCATCTCGAACTTCGGCCACATCTTTAACATAGATTCGGGTGCCATCAGCATTGGTCCGCACCGATATATTTTCAAAGTCACTTTTATTGTATGCCTGATCGCGAGAGCGGAGTGATATATCACCACGTTTTGAACGAACCACCCCTCCCCCTAGATCCAACGAATTATCGCTCACCGCTTTAGCAACTTCATCAAAAGTCAATTGATAGAGACGCAGCTTCTCCTCAGAGGGCTCGATGGATACTTCATAGTCACGCCCCCCAACGGTCTCCACCTTCGATATCGCGGACTCACGAAGAAGATCATCACGCACCTTGCGAGCTGCCTCCTTGCGCACCGCCTCGGGAACGTCCCCATACAGCTCAATCCATAGCACCTTACTGCTGCGTTTATTCTCCTTCACTACCGGTTTCTCAGCCTGCTCAGGGAATGAAGGAATCGCGTCTACCTTGATTTTAACGTCATCGAGTAGTTTGCCAATGGGGTAATTCTCCTTGGCCTCAATCGTGACCGAAGCGAGGTTGTCTTCGCTCTCTGACTTAATGTGATCAATACCATCAACATCCTCGAGGGATTCCTCAATCTTAATGGTAACGCCCCTCTCAACATCCTCCGGAGTACCACCACGAATAGTGACATTGACGGTGACAGACTCCGCATCAAAAGCGGGGAAGCCTTCTTTTCTGATATTAAAAGCCGTGTAAATGCCTGCTGAGAGAATCGTCAGCATCAGAATATTTGCCACCACCGGATTGGAGGCAAACCAGCTGATGAAGGGATGTTTCTGCAAGGGATTCATAGGCCGATTAGCGTTTTTCAGAAACAAAGGCAGGCTTCACATCCTTACCATGCTTGAAGGTAGCAAGAGGACGCGTAACAATATGCAAGGGTGGTTTTATT
>JAACFN010000099.1 GCA_009937455.1 Verrucomicrobiaceae bacterium
CTGTGCTTCCCGAGACCCCAGTCACTGATACCCCAGCTCAACCAGAGACACCAGCCACACCGGTAAAACCTGAAACACCTGTTGGTCCTCCTGCAGATGTTCCTGTGGGTGAAAAGCCAGAGCTTCCAGAAGTCGCTGCAATCCCAGCTGACCTTCCAGTGGATGTTCCAGCCGAAGCACCGGTAACTCCACCGACACCGGAAAATCCAGTATTTACCGAGACTCCTGTTGCTGACACCCCTGCTCAACCAGACACTCCAGCTACACCCACCAAACCTGAGACACCCGTGGGTCCTCCTCAGGTCCCTGTAGCGAATATCCAAACGCCTAGCCCTAGTAATACCGACGTTGATTCCGGTATCCTCGTGCTCAATGATCAGTATACCAACGCTGGTAATTTAATCATTAAAGCCGGTGGTGTTGTCAAAGGTAGTGGCTCCACGGATGCTACCATGACTATTAACGCCGGTGGCATTCTCAGCCCTGGTAATTCACCCGGCACACTTACCACCGGTAGCCAGACATGGAATGACGGCGGCACCTGGATTTGGGAGGTTAATGATAGTGATGGCACCAAGGGTGGCAGTCCCGGCTGGGACTCCCTCAACATCGAGGGCACACTGGACCTAACGTCGTTGAGCATCGGAGGTTTCACCCTCAGCATAACATCCTTGGATCTGGAGAACAACTTGGGTGAAGCCGCTGGTTTTGATGAGTTCAACTTAACACTTGGCGACCTCACCGGTTACTACTCATTTATCATTGCCGAGACTGCGTCTGGCATCCTCGGTTTTGATGAAGACTTGTTCGTGCTGGATACCAGTGCCTTCCTCAATTCAGACCCATCATGGGATTGGTCAATCGTTCAGGAAAACAATAACCTCTTCCTGGAGGCAACCAGTACGTCTCAGGTGTTCCTATCTCAACAATTTAGTTTTGGCCTCAATGCCGTGCCGGAGCCTAGCTCCACCGCACTACTCGGACTCGGCGGCCTTGCCCTGCTAATGCGCAGGAAACGTAGTTAGGCTACGCTTTGTATTTCCCAAGCCCGCTCCCTTCATAGGGGGCGGGTTTTTTTTGCCAACCCGCTAGTATCACACAAGGCGCATCTTGCCGGGTTCTGCGCGAGCAGAGCGAAAATCGTAGGGCTCCGTGGAAATAAGCTTTGTGCTTGAGGCGTGATAACAGACTATCGTAAGTATTGTTACCGTCATGAAGTTCTTCCCCGCGCTACTGCTCGCTGCCTCTATACTCTTTGTTTCAGGATGTGCGAGCCATCGACCACCTCGCGGCACCACACCCCAACAGCATTGGATGGAGGTTACCGGCTACTGCGATTGCAAAAAATGCTGCGGCTGGGAGCGTAACTGGTATGGCCGCCCCATCTATGCCTATGGCTCATTAAAGGGTAAGCGCAAAAAAGTTGGCTACACCTCGACTGGGGTGAAGGCGGGTAAAGGCACCATCGCTGCCGATCCTAAACGCTACCGCATGGGAACGACCATGCACATTAAGGGCTATGGCTATGGCACAGTCGAGGATGTCGGCGGAGCCATTAAAGGAAATCGTATCGATCTGTTTTTCAAGTCGCACAAAGAGGCTTTGCGCTGGGGCAGAAAAAAAATGATGGTTACAGTGTGGCGTTAAGCCGGTGGATTAAATCGGTAGCGAGCTGCTCGACGGCTCAAGGCTGGTGGACGGCAAGCTGAGTAAGACTACGATCGGTAAGGCGAAGAAGCTCTTGGCTGGGGCGTAGTAACGACTTTTAGCCCTATGGGTTAAATACCAGTGTGGTGCTTCTCTCTAGTGTGTATGGGGAAGTCTCGCACACCTGTTTGGGTACTGGGTGGTTGGTTGCCCTGCAGCACTGTCATAAAATGTAACGACGTGAAGGTTACCGTCTGAATCCAAAAGATAGCTACCCCACATGCTTCTATCTACTGTGCTCGCACTTTTTTTTCTGTCACGGACTTCCCAGAGTTTATTCCACTCCCTTTCCCCGCCATTTGCTTTTTGTAGTTTCTTAAAAGTCGCGACAGTAGGCTTTTGCTCGCATTTATAAAATAGGTAATTAACTTCAATAGCTTTGCCGTGCCAAATGGGACCTTTAGCTACACCACGATTTTGGGAGCTGCAAAAACAGTTAAGGCATATAAATTTCATTCTTTAGGTGAATAACAGAACCTCAATCGCCACCATCCTAAAAATTGAGGGTAAAATCATTCTGTTGGAATGAGAATCAGTGCATTAAGGTATTATCTTAATCTACTTTTGGTATTAACAGAACCCATGAGCTTACACGCACAAATCTCTCCCGAAGCTCAGGCACGCCTCCGCGTACAGCAGCGGAACAGCACGATCACCAGTATCATCATTGCGCTACTCTCTGTAGTGTTGCTAGGCATCATGCTACTCTGGATACTGTTACCCACCGTCGAGACCTTTACCCCGGAAATTGTCTCTTATCATTCAGGCGCTGAAGAGGAAAAACAGGTGCAAAAACGCCAAATAACTCGTGCCGTCGAGCGCAAGCCATCAGCACCCTCATCCTCCATGGCGAGAGTCATTGCTTCCAACACCCAGTCTAATGTAGCCGTCCCCGTCCCTGACATCAATGTTGCAGAGCCCTCCACAGATTTCGGTGATGGTGATGACTTCGGTGATGGCTGGGGAGAAGATGACATGAGCTCTGGCGCTGGCACCACCTTCTTTGGCCAAGAAGTTAAGGGAGATCATATCCTCTATGTCATTGATTATTCACTCTCAATGAAGGGACAACGTGAAGCCCTCATGCGTGCTGAGTTGGCAAAATCTGTGATGCTATTACCCGGAGACAAAAAATACCAAATGATCTTTTTTGCAGGACCCGCTTGGGTAGCCTGTGAAAAAATACAAGGACGAGGTAAGAGCTTCAGCGCTACCAGCAGAAACGGTGAGGAATATAAATGGGAAGCCACCAACGGAATTCATGGGTGGACCACCATCGGTGAACGCCACAAGCCCACGTGGCTTGATGCCACAGACAGCAACATCTTTCAAAGCGAAGCCATCATCAAAAAAAGCAAACTCATTATTGGCACGGATTGGGACCCTCCTATGGCAATGGCCTTTGATATGGATCCATTGCCCAATTCCATTGTGTTCATGACAGATGGTTCAGCTCCGGGAGATCCTGTTGAAGTTGCCGGGGGCATAGCATCCCGAGCCAAAAAAGAAGGCATTGTCATCAATACCATTGCTCTGATGGAGCCGAAGGCCGCCGAGGCAATGGAGACTTTAGCCAAAGGAACTGGAGGTGTATTTTCCCTGATTAATGAGAACGGCGAGAAAGTTGACCCTGGCAGCATCAAACCTAAAAAAGAAGATGCTAAAAAGAGGAAAAAAAAGAAATAACTCCCTTATCACCCCATGAAAGCCTCTCCGAACACCTCACGCAAAAAGCAAATTCCTAGCAGCGGCTTGGAAGGACACCAACTGATGCTGCGCCGCCGCAGGTAGGCACTAACCATCTTAATTTCCAAAGCCCGCTTCCTTCACTGGTGGCGGGTTTTTTATGTATGCTAAAGTCTCCACGAGGGAGGGCTTTTTTAGAATGGAGCCGGTTAACGGATTGCCTTCGTGCTACTCAGGCTGTGCCCGAGTGCAAGTTTCCTCCTCCGGAAACTTGGGATAATCAATTGCCGTGATACACGGCACTGCGCGTTGCTTCGTCGTGCGCTCGAACTTCGTTCTCATCCGTTAAGCCGGCAGACAAAAAAGCCCTCCACGAGGGAGGGCTTTTTTAGAATGGAGCCGGTTAACGGATTCGAACCGTTGACCTACTGATTACAAATCAGTTGCTCTACCAACTGAGCTAAACCGGCATTTACTTGTCTGCTTATTCGGCGGGGCCGAAGGCGGGGTCACTATTTATATTTTCGTCTATTATGCAAGTATTTTTGATGAAAATGCAGCGGATCAAAAATGGCATCCGAGGAGCAGCACTCCGCATCCCCTACTCTACCAAGTCTTTAAATCACTTGGATTTCTAATCCTTGGTGTGTAATATGCATCATGATTATTGGTATCCCCACGGAAATTAAGGCTCAGGAATACCGGATATCGATGATCCCCTCATCGGTCAAAGAGTTAACGAGGCGTGGACACCGGGTGCTGGTCCAGTCAGGAGCCGGGGAAGGCTCCAACTACACGGACGAACTTTACTCCGCGGTGGGGGCAGAAATAGTGGCCAGTGCCGATGAGGTTTTTGAGCAGTGTGAGTTGATCGTTAAGGTCAAGGAACCTCAAGCAAGTGAGCTGAGCATGATCACAGAAAAGCACACGCTCTTTACTTACCTTCATCTGGCGGCTGATAAAAAACTCACTGAGGCTCTACTAGACACTGGCTGCACGGCGATTGCCTACGAGACCATTGAGGTCAATAAACGCCTGCCCCTGCTCGAGCCAATGAGCGAGATCGCCGGCAGGATGTCCGCCATTATCGGCGCCTACTATCTGGCCAAACACAATGGTGGCCGTGGCGTGCTGCTCGGTGGTGTTCCCGGAGTCGTTCCCGGACGGGTGGTGGTCATTGGTGGTGGCACGGCGGGAGTGAATGCAGCGCGGGTTGCCACAGGTATCGGTGCTGAGGTGAGTAGCCATGGAGGGCTGCCACACGATCTACTCTAATGAAGCGAATTTGGCGGATTTACTACCTCGTGCTGATCTGGTGATTGGTGCGGTGCTGGTCCGGGGAGCCAAGGCACCCAAATTGATCACCAGGGAGATGCTCAAAATCATGCAGCCGGGTTCTGTGTTTGTGGACATTGCCGTCGATCAAGGTGGCTGTGCGGAAACCACACGTCCGACCACTCATGACGATCCTACTTTTTACGAGGAGGATGTGCTGCATTACTGTGTGGCAAACATGCCTGGTGCCTACGCCCGCACATCCTCACAGGCACTCAATAACAGCACCCAACACTGGACCACGATGATCGCTGATCATGGAGTGGCTGGGGCCTGCAAGATTCAGCCAGATCTACTCGGCGGCATCAACTGCATTAAGGGTAAGCTGACCTGCCCACCTGTGGCTGAGACTTATGGCATTGAGGCCGCTGATGCAAAACTCCTGCTTGGCTCATAGGAAAACCCTTGCTCGGCTCATAGGAAAACTCATCTCATGGCAGCTAGGCTAGCTTGCCTTGGCGTGAACCTAACAACCAGAGCAGTAGAGCGCTGACAAGGATCGAGGAGAGCCCGATATGAAGCACTTGAGCAATGGGCAATATGCCTACCTGAGACAGAATCAGGCCAAGGAACATCTGGGACAGCACGATACCAAAAACGAGGCACTCGAGTTTGACGGCGCCGGTGCGATTTTTTTTGCAGCGCATATAAAACATTCCGGCCACCACCAAGATCGCCCATGAGCCACTGCGGTGAATAAGGTAAGTGACACTCTGCTCGAGCTCCCCCACCCACTCGGATCGTGGTGCGTATTCGTGCGTGTCTTTAAGTGCGTCTGTTTTTTCTCTTACTTGTGAGCCTAACACGCCCTCAACAAGAATGAGCGCAAGAAGCAGCAGCGCTAGCTTCTGAAGCCCGCCCTCGCGGCAGGACGCCGGCATGCGCCAAGGTTTGTCACAACCACGCCAGGCAAGAAAGATGAGTAAACACAGCTGCAGGATCGCCATCGCCATGTGGATGGTGATGATACCCGGCTTAAGACCGCTAAACACAATCTGCGCACCCATCCAGGCATTAGCCGCTAAGAGAAACAGAGCCAAGGCAGCAGTAATCGGTATGGAGGGTCTCTTTCGCCACTGCCACTGTGCCATGATGAAGGTGGCTAAGGTCAGTAGCCCGAGGGGCAGAGAGGTTAGCCGGTTGAGATACTCCACCCAGGTGTGTGTCGGGTTAAACTCCTTAAGGACTGACTCACGGGTGATGCTGGCTGGGTCAATCCCGTGCCTGGCCGCACGCTTGCGGTATTTTTCAATGTCGAGTTTGTTAACATCAATCTGATCGGCACTGGTTGGCGGAATCAAACAGCCCCAGCAAGTCGGCCAGTCAGGGCAGCCCATGCCCGAGCCAGTAGCACGGACGATGGCGCCTACAAAAATGAGTAATATCAACGCTACGCTGGCAGCGGCAGCTACTTTCTGAAAACGAGTCACGAGGGATTCATAGAGCCAAGCTAGTCTGTCCGCAAGTCCAGCTGTCACAATAAACAGAAAATGTTTCGTTTTTAGTTTAGTAATGACGCAATGCCGCTAGCTTCTGGGCACATGGCCAGCCAAGCAAGCAACGTTCGTCGAGCCGCCGTCTCAGCCCTCAGGGCTTGGGCGAAGGGGCACGTTTACATGGATTCGCTCATCGAGCGCCAAGCCGCTAAAAATGGCCTCAGTAAGCAAGACCGCGCACTGCTTCAAGCTATCGTTTCTGCGGTGCTGCGTAATCGCCGTTTACTCGACCACTGGATCGGACAGCTACGCAAAGGTAAGCTCGATCATGAAACACGTGACATTCTCCGTGTCGGCGTCGCGCAGCTGCTCATTCTGGGAATCGCAGATCATGCTGCCGTGAACGAAACCGTCAACTGCGGCAAGGTATCGGTCAGGGGCTTGATCAATGCCGTATTACGCCAGTGCATCGCAAGGCGCGAGCAGCTCGTCGACGAGCTCGACGGCCTATCCCCTGAGCTCAAATTCTCTCACCCGGACTGGCTATGGAAGCGCTGGAAAAAATCATACGGCCCCAACAAGGCAACTCAGCTTCTTGAGTGGAATAACCAAGCCGCCAAAACATACTGCCGAGTCAATTCACTCAACAAGGACGCAGCAGCGACGGTGGCGGCGTATCAAAAAGCAACTCCTGTGGAAGGCATTGAAGGTTTCTATGAGCTTGAAGGACCACCGCCTAGCGAGTGGATGAAACACGGCCTTGTCTACATTCAAGACCCCGCAACACGCCACTGTGTTGAGCTCATGGCGCCTAAGCCCGGCGAGTGTGTTCTGGATGCCTGTGCTGCCCCAGGAGGCAAGGCAACGATGATCGCCAGCATGATGAATAATGAGGGAGAAATCCTCTGCACCGATAGTAACGAAAAACGCCTGCCACGCCTCGATGACAACCTCACCAACCTCGGCATTAAGATTGCCACGGTGGAGACTCATGACTGGACCGAACCCGCCCCCGAGGCATGGCACGGCAAGTTTGATGCCATCCTGCTCGATGTGCCCTGTTCCAACACGGGAGTGATGCGGCGCCGGCTCGATGCACGCTGGCGTTTGCAGCCAGAAAACATCGCAGCCTTAGGGGACATCCAACGATCCATTCTCGAAAATGCGCTGCCCTGTCTCAAGCCGGACGGCCGTATCGTTTATTCAACGTGTTCGATCGACGCTGAGGAGAATCATGACTTGGTCACCGACTTCATCGGCTCACACCCCGAGTGGAAAGTAACGGGCGAACATCAAGCTCTGCCCTACCGCGATGACACCGATGGCGCCTATGCCGCCTGTATCACGAGGGATACACCAAGCAGCTAAGCCAGCTCACTAAAAGGCTTTTTGTAGTATCGGCTTTTTTCTAGCATCAATATTATCCCCTCAATCAGATGAAGCAGATTAAGGATATACTCGACCAATAGATTGCTTCCCATTAAGATGTCCATGCTATGAAGTCCTGCCTCAGTATTCTTTTGGCTCTTGTGATCATTATCGCTTTTGCGGGAACGGCGGGCCTGCTGTGGTATGGGAGTAAAACGACTGAGTTTAAAAAGGGCGCGGAAGCAGAAACCATGGGCCGCGAGTAGAGAATAACCATGAGCGAGCACATGAAGATCTGCCTCTTTGGAGGAACCTTTGACCCGATTCACCTCGGCCACCTGCACATTGCCAAAGCTGCCGTGGATGCTCTCCAGCTTAGCAAGGTCATCTTCCTACCATGCAAGCAATCACCCCACAAATCAGAGGGGGCTCATGCCAGCGAACAACAACGTCTTGAGATGTGCCGCCTAGCCACCTCAGGTATCGAATGGGCAGAGGTCGACGAGCATGACTTGCTTACTAAAGCTCCGTGTTACTCATGGCGCACTGCAGAAACAATCGCTGAGAGATTCCCCAAGGCTCAGCTATTCTGGCTGATGGGCACGGACCAGTGGCAGGCATTACCGCAGTGGCACCGGCCAGATCATCTCGCTAGCCTAGTGGAATTTATTGTCTACACACGAGGTGAAGCTCCGGAGCCTCGTGCAGGATACCAGCTTCACTCCATCTCAGGAAACCACCCAGCATCAGCGACAAAAATCCGTGCAAATATCCAGCATGCATTTGAGGCTGACTGGCTATCACCTAAAGTGGCTCAGTATATCAAGCAACACGATCTCTACCTGGCCAACAAGTGACGTTAATAAAGCACGTATCGACGGCCGCCCACAGCTCATGTTTGAATGATTGACGCACCATCAATATAAGCCTAGAAACATAGATCCTTTTATTTCCCTATTCTCTACCTGTTTACTTATGCCCGTTTACAACACCATGAAATTCATCTTCGCAATTCCCACACTATTCATTCTAGCCCTCGGTATTTTATCAGACAGCGCACAAGCTCAGCAGACCACTGAGCCAAGCAGTGAGCCCAGTGAGGCAGGAACGCAAATGATGAAGGCTTTCATGGCGCTGCCTGAGGAAACGCGTATTGAGTATAATAAAAATATCCGCGTAGCACAGCAGCTCTATCAGCAGAAAAGAATTTTTGACGCGATACAAGCAATCGATGCACTCGATAAGGTCTACAAAGGCCACCCTGCCTGCCTCAGTCTCAGGGCCGGCTGTTATGTAGAGCTAAGGGCCTTCAAAAAAGCCTACGCCATTTTCGAGAAGCTTCATGCATTATCGCCCAAAAGCCCCAACATCTCATTTAACTTAGCTGAGCTCGATTTTGTTATGAAAAACTGGGAGGCTGCCCATCAACGTTTCTCAGATCTGCTGACGATACTGCCAGCAAGCAATAAAAGTTTGACCCACTTAAGCGAGTTCAAGCTGCTGCTCTGCAAGCTCAAAACCAATCGCGTCGATGAGGCAAGAGCCATGACCAATAAGTATGGTGAGTGGGATGACACCCCCTATTATTATTATGCTAACGCTGCGATATTATTCCACGACGGCAAGGATGAGGAGGCCAAGAAAATCTTACGCGATGCGCTGTTTATCTGGCGTGATAAGGCCCAACTCTCAGCATGGCAGGACACCATGATTGAGGTCGGCTATGTGCGCAGCCTCTATGGAGACGATCAGAGCGCCCAAGTTAACGAAAGTGTGGATACAGACGACTTAACTCCAGCCACTCCACAAATTGCTCCAGTTATCCCATTGGATACTGAGTAACCCGCTCAAACTTGATGCCGTAGGTTTCTGCAATCTCAGGTGCTGCAGACTCCTTGTAGATGTCGCGGAAATAAATTTCTTTGATGCCGTAGGCGCATAAGGTCTGCATACAGGCGGTGCATGGCATCGTTGTGGATGCGATTATTTTTACCTCCCCACGTTTAAAAAGACTGCAAAGATTAATCTCTGCATGGAGCATGAATTTCTGCCGTGCATGACGATCATCCCAGAAATCTTCAGGGGCATCAAAGCCTGGAGCCAGACCATTGTAGGCGGTGCCTACCACCCGGTTATCAAAGTCCAGTGCCGCGGCCCCTACTTTGCGGAACGGGTCTTCCGATCTCAAGCTGGCAACATGCGCTAGTGACATTGCATACTCAGGAATACTGATGCGAGCGCCTGGCTTTGTTGGGTTATGTTCAGGAAAGTCGTTGCTCATAGGTGAATCGAATACCTGCGCTAGGGCTTTGTCCAGATTTAACACCAAGGAAACACCCTCCCCCTCTCCTGTCCTCTCCTGTCCTCTCCTGTCCTCTCCTGCCCTCTCCTTCACTACCCCATGGTGCTAGATTCCCTAGATGATGTGCTGACTGCTCTCCGAGAGAGGCTCGCCTCAAGCTTGGTGCCAACATAAGATTCCATTTTCGCGCGATTTTACCATCGCAATTTTCCATTCGGTTATTAGGATTTTGACTTGTGACTCCTAAATATCCGACACGCTTCCAAAGCAAAACCATCTGGCGAGCTCTCACCGGCATTGCTATCCTGGTCATCGGCATCCTCATCGTCGGTGTTATCTGGCTTGCTGGAAAAACCCTCGGCTATCTTCAACCCGTCCTCGTGCCTCTTGCCGTGGCAGGTATTGTCGCTTACTTACTGGACCCGATCGTCACTTGGCTACAGCACAGAGGTTTGTCTCGCATCAAGGCGGTTATCACGGTCTTCGCCAGCTTTGTCATTCTGCTCACGGCCCTCGGCTTCCTGATCGTGCCGCCCATTGCCAAGCAAGTCTCAGATGCCTTCCATGACAAGGAGGAGATTGCCAGTAAAGCTACCACGGCGATGACCAGCATCAAGGATGCCCCATGGTTAAAACCGGTCATCGATTACGCTTCCGAGAAAGTAAACCCAGAGACGGGAGCAACGCATATTGAAACGGAGGCCCCTATCACCAACGCGGTGGAGCAAACTGCCAATGGCGATGCCTACGTCAAACCCGACTACCAGTATCGCTGGCAGTTTCTCATCTCGAAGTACGCCGCCCAAATCGCCCAGATGGTGACAGGCTGGTTTAGTGAAGGTTC
>JAACFN010000100.1 GCA_009937455.1 Verrucomicrobiaceae bacterium
GGCTCTGGCAAGTCGACGATTGCCAATGCTGCTGAGAAAGTGCTGCATCAAGATGGGCGCATGACGACGATCCTAGACGGCGATAACTTACGCACTGGGCTCAATGAGCATTTGGGGTTTTCCGATGATGATCGTCGTGAAAACATCCGCCGTGTTGCACACGTAGCAAAGATTTTAGCACAACAGGGCATTCTGACCCTGGTTTCTGTTATTACGCCACGGCAAGAACTACGCGACCTAGCTCGAGACATAATCGGGGCTGATTATTATGAAGTTTTTGTGAAGGCGAGTTATGACCTTTGTGAAAAGCGTGACGTTAAAGGACTCTATGCTAAAGCCGCCACAGGCGAGATTGCCAATTTCACCGGTAAAGACAGCCAGTTCGAGGAACCTACTAAGCCAGACCTTATCATCGAAACCGAAGGGCAGGAAGTTGCAGACAGTGTAACGACCTTGTTGGACGCCATTGACCAAAAAATATCAAACACATAAAAAATCCATGTCTAATTATTCACTAAGCCATCTTGATCATTTGGAATCAGAGGCCATTTTTATTTTGCGAGAGACTGCTGCGCAGTTTGAAAACCCAGTATTGCTTTTCTCGGGAGGAAAGGACTCCATTGTGATGGCGCATTTGGCATACAAAGCATTTGCTCCCTCAAAAATTCCATTTGCGCTGATGCATGTCGACACGGGACATAATTTTCCTGAGACGATGGTATTCCGTGATGAGTTTGTGGAAAAAATCGGTGCTCGCCTTGTGGTGGCCAGTGTTCAAAAGTCGATCGATGATGGACGTGTAACAGAGGAAAAAGGAGTTAACGCTAGCCGCAACGGACTTCAGACGGTGGCCCTCCTAGATGGCATCGAGGAGCATCAGTTTGATGCAGCACTCGGTGGCGGCCGTCGAGACGAGGAAAAAGCACGAGCCAAAGAGCGCTTCTTTTCCCATCGCGATGATTTTGGCCAATGGGACCCTAAAAACCAACGCCCAGAACTTTGGAATATATTTAATGGTCGCAAGCATCATGGTGAGCACTTCCGGGTCTTCCCGCTCTCCAACTGGACGGAAATGGATATTTGGCAATACATCAAAAAAGAGAACATCGATTTGCCCAATCTTTATTTCTCCCATGAAAGAGAGGTGTTTGAGCGTAATGGTTCGCTGCTTGCAGTGACCGATTTTGTCACGGTTCAGGAAAACGAGACAGTTGAGAAAAAAATCGTCCGTTTCCGCACGATTGGAGATGCCACCTGCACAGGTGCTGTGGAATCGCCAGCGGCAGATATCGACGCCGTTATTCAAGAGGTTGCCTCAGCGAGGCAAACTGAACGTGGCACTCGCTCCGACGACAAACGCTCAGAAACAGCCATGGAGGACCGGAAGAAAGAGGGCTATTTTTAGGCCTTGGGTGAACGCATCAATAACAACATAGATTTTACAACAATCACAGTATGAGCAATACAGACACATCAGGATATCTGGACATGGATCTTTTACGTTTTACCACAGCCGGTAGCGTAGACGATGGAAAGTCCACACTTATTGGCCGCCTACTCTACGACTCAAAAAATACTTTTGAAGACCAAATGGAAGCGGTCGAGCAATCCAGTAAACAGCGAGGAGACGAGAACGTTAACTTGGCATTACTGACGGACGGGCTAAAAGCCGAACGAGAGCAAGGCATTACCATTGATGTTGCCTACCGCTACTTTGCGACACCGAAACGAAAGTTTATCATCGCCGATACCCCTGGGCACATTCAATACACACGTAATATGGTGACGGGCGCCTCAACGGCTAACCTAGCTATTATTCTCGTTGATGCTCGTAAGGGAGTCATTGAGCAGACCTGCCGCCACTCATTTATTGCCAGTTTATTACGCATCCAGCACGTGGTCGTTGCCGTCAATAAAATGGATCTCGTGGACTATTCCCAGGAAGTGTATGACCAAATTGTTCATGATTTTAAGGACTTTGCATCCCGTCTCGACAGCTTTGTTGATGTCAGCTTTATTCCGATCAGTGCGCTCAATGGCGACAACGTCGTAGACCGCTCGGAGAATATGCCATGGTACGAGGGTTCATCATTACTCTACCACCTAGAAACGGTCTATGTAGGCAATCAGGAAAACCATGTGGAGGCACGTTTCCCAGTGCAATGGGTCATCCGCCCGCAGTCAGACGAGTGGCATGATTTCCGCGGTTATGCAGGCAGGGTCGCAGGAGGTGTGTTCAAGCCTGGTGACGATATCACCGTTCAGCCGTCCGGCTTCACCACCAAGGTTAAGGCGATCTATATGGATGGGAAGGAAATCGAAGAGGCATACAGTCCGCTTTCCGTGGCACTCACCTTGGAGGATGAAATCGATATATCACGAGGTGATATGATTGTGAAAACCAACAATCCCCCCGAGGTCAATCAGGACATTGAGGCAATGATTTGTTGGTTTTCAGATAAGCCGATGATGCCCAGAGGAAAGTATATTCTTCGCCATACCACACGTGAGGTCAAAGCCATCATCAAGGAGGTAAATTACAAAGTGAATATTAACACCTTGCATAAAATTGAAGATGACAAGGATTTCCATCTTAATGATATTGGGCGTATTACATTGCGCACATCATCCCCGTTGATTCACGACCGCTATAAGCGTAACCGTACCACGGGCTCCTTCATTCTTGTTGATGCGCAAACCAACGAAACGGTTGCCGCAGGAATGATAGCCTGAATAATTGCATACCAGATTGCCTCATGGCAAGAAGGTCTTAATAGTGCGGTCCCAATAATAAAGTCTAAGTAAAATAGCTTAGCCTAATGCTCCGGCCTCGATACGCCGTAGTTCTTGACATTCAAGCCCCTAAGAGTAATTCTCTTGTGGTTGAATGGCTGTATGCTGCTTGATCGTTGCACCGCCGACAGGAATTCAAATCGCGACACTAATCAGTCGGCTTGCATTTCGTATCTATTTTTTAATGAAAGCTGTCTAGTTGTATGAATGTTCCTTTGCTTGATGTAAATGCTCAGAATCACCCTATTGGGGATGAGCTTCGTGCTGCCTTTGATAGTGTGCTCTCCACGGGTCGTTTTATCATGGGAGAAGAGGTGGAGAAGTTTGAAGCGAGTGCGGCGCAATACCTAGGCGTTAAACATGCTGTAGGTGTTTCATCTGGTACCGATGCTATTTTACTCGCTCTCATGGCACTGGGCATCGGTCAGGGTGACGAGGTTATTTGTCCGAGCTTTACCTTTTTTGCCACAGCGGGCTGTATCAGCCGCACTGGTGCGACGCCTGTTTTCTGTGATAGCCACCTGGATAGCTACAACATTGATTTTGATTCAGCTGAATCATGCGTTACCGAGCGCACGAAGGCGATTATTCCGGTGCACTTATTCGGTCAATCTGCAGATATGGATGCGTGCCAGGTGTTTGCCAAGAAGCATGACCTGATTGTTATTGAGGACACGGCCCAATCCATGGGCGCGCGTTATGGATCACAGTATTGCGGGTCGATCGGAGATTTTGGCACTTATAGTTTTTTCCCGTCTAAGAACCTTGGTGGCCTTGGTGACGGGGGCCTACTTGTAACTCAGGACGACGCTCTAGCAGAAACGGCAATTAAGATGCGCAACCACGGCATGCATCCACGTTACTATCATCAGCTAGTGGGTGGAAACTTTCGGCTCGATGCGCTGCAGGCCGCACTGCTCAATGTGAAGTTTGCGCACTACGCAGATTATATTAGCGGGCGACAAAATAACGCGGCGTATTATTTAGAGCAATTGCAAGGGCTGCCTGGCTTGGTGTTGCCAAGTGTTGAGCTAGGCAACGAACATATTTGGAACCAATTTACCATTCGTGTGTTAGATGGCAAAAGAGACGCATTCAAACAGGCGCTTCTCGATGACGGCATTGGCTGTGAAATATATTACCCAGTGCCTATGCACCAGCAGCAATGCTTTGCCGATGTTGTCAATCATGAGCAGAGCACCTGCACTAATACGGAACTGCTCGCCAAAGAGGTAATCAGCATCCCTGTTTATCCTGAACTTAAACGCGCACAGCAAGATATCGTTATCGATGCGATGCGCGCCTTTTTTAAATAGAATATTAACTCAATCACCCTACAAGAAATAAGAAATATGAATACACCTAAAAAAATATGCTGTATCGGAGCAGGCTACGTTGGTGGCCCTACGATGGCAATGATCGCGGCCAAGTGTAGCGATATCCGTGTCGATGTTGTCGATCTCAATGCAGAGCGCATTGCCGCATGGAACTCAGATACACTGCCCATTTATGAGCCAGGATTAGATGAAGTTGTGCAGGGAGCTCGCGGCAAGAATTTATTTTTCTCAACTGATGTCGAAGAGCGTATCGCAGATGCTGACATCATCTTTGTCGCTGTCGGGACACCTACCAAAACTTACGGTATGGGCGCCGGCCGTGCAGCTGATCTTTGTTACATTGAATCGGCAGCTCGCATGATCGCTAAGGTCGCAAGAGGCCCCAAGATTATTGTCGAAAAAAGTACGATTCCCGTGCGCACCGCCGAGGCCATGCGCACAATTTTAGATGCCAATGCCGGAGACGGTGAATTTCAGGTTCTTTCCAATCCTGAGTTTTTGGCGGAAGGGACAGCAATAGAAGATCTCCAGGATCCAGATCGCATTCTTATTGGTGGCGAGCGCACACCTGAGGGGGATGCTGCTGTGGAGGCACTGGTCAGTGTTTACAACCAGTGGATACCTCGAGAAAATATTCTGACCACCAATCTTTGGTCTTCGGAGCTCTCGAAGCTGGTAGCAAATGCGTTTCTTGCGCAGCGAATTTCATCGATCAACTCGATCTCTGCTCTTTGTGAAAAGACAGGTGCTGATGTCGATGAAGTAGGTCGTGCCATTGGAACGGATTCTCGGATCGGACCAAAGTTCCTGAAAGCTTCCGTTGGTTTCGGCGGCTCATGTTTCCAAAAAGACATTCTCAACCTGACTTACCTTTGTGAGCATTTTGGCTTGCCTGAGGTGGCCGCCTACTGGGATCAAGTGATTAAGATGAATGACTGGCAGAAGTCACGCTTCTCGGAGAAGATCGTCAAAACATTGTTCAATACTGTTCGTGGCAAACGCATCGCTATATGGGGTTTTGCATTCAAAAAAGACACCAACGACACACGCGAGTCGGCATCGATCTACGTCTGTCGCGACTTGATGCTAGAGGGAGCTCATATTGCGCTCTTTGACCCACGCGTTCCGGTATCGATGATTCATGAAGACCTTCGTTACGTCGGGGTTAGCCAAGAGGTGATTGATGCGCAGCTTCACATATGTTCTTCCTGTGAAGAGGCCGCAGATCAAGCACACGGTGTTGCATTGCTTACCGAGTGGGATGAGTTTAAAGAAGCCGATTTTGTAACAATTCATGACCGTATGTTTAAGCCGGCATTCTTGTTTGATGGGCGTAACATTCTCGATCACGACGGCCTAGAAAAATTAGGTTTTGACGTCTACTCAATAGGTAAGGGTTAGGGTAGAGGACTTGCCCGTATTGGGATTAGTTCACTACAATTATCTTTCTAACTACAACACAACATTTTTCATGAAACGTATACTTATTACCGGCGGAGCCGGGTTCTTAGGCTCGCACCTTTGTGAACGCCTTCTTAATGAGGGTAATGAAGTTATCTGTATGGATAACTACTTCACTGGCTTTAAGTCAAACATCGCCCACCTCCGTAATCATCCCAACTTTGAGCTACTACGGCACGATGTGATTGACCCCTTTAAGATAGAAACAGACCAGATCTATAATTTGGCCTGCCCAGCATCGCCACCGCACTATCAATATAATGCGATTAAAACGATCAAGACATCTGTGATGGGTGCTATCAACTGCCTTGGTGCAGCGAAGCGAACCAAGTCACGCGTGTTCCAAGCCTCCACATCGGAGGTTTATGGTGATCCTGCCGTGCACCCACAGCCGGAGAGCTATTGGGGCAATGTTAATCCTATTGGTATTCGTTCATGCTATGATGAAGGCAAGCGTGCAGCGGAGACCCTATTCATGGATTATCACAGACAAAATGGCGTCGACATAAGAATTGT
>JAACFN010000101.1 GCA_009937455.1 Verrucomicrobiaceae bacterium
GCTTGTTGTCCTGTTGCCGAATCAGCAACGAGTAGCGTTTCGCCAGGATCGACAAGCTTGTGTAAATCCTTGAGCTCGGCTACCAGCTTTTCGTCAATTTCCTGGCGGCCGGCAGTATCAAAAATGAGGGTGGTTCCATTTTGTGTCTTAGCCCATTTCAGTGCTTGCTTGGCTACCTTGACGAGGTTTTTTTCGCCGGCTTCGGGTGTGAAACAGGGGACGTCGATCTGCTTGGCAAGTGTCGCAAGTTGGTCGATGGCTGCGGGTCGGTAGAGGTCACAGGCAATCAGTAAAGGGCGGCGACCTTCTTTTTTGAGGCGAAGGGCTAGCTTGCCGGAGGTGGTCGTTTTTCCTGCGCCATTAAGTCCACAGAGGAGGATGTGTGCCGGCGGGTTGAGATTGAGCGGGGCAGCATCGGCGCCCAGTAGCTCGGTGAGCTCGTCATTGAATATTTTGACGATTTGCTCGCCGGGTTTGATGGACTTGAGTACATCAATGCCCATAGATTTCTCTCTGACTTTAGCGATGAAATCTTTGGCTACGCTGAATTCAACGTCTGCTTCCAGGAGTGCGAGGCGAATCTCACGCAGGGCATCGGTGATGTTTTTCTCTGAGATTTTGCCGACACCACGCAGGTTTCTGAACGTTTTATCGAGGCTGTCTGATAATGATGAGAACATAATGTATTGGGTTGGAAATGTTATTTAAGTTGGTAGGCGGCCTCGCGATTAACGAGGAAAATCCAAGTCATCGGTTTGTTGTATTCGGTTTCACCCATGCTGCGCCACTGAACGCTGACCTCACAGGTGCGGCTGCGTAGACGACGACTTACCTTCCATTGGGCGATTTTACGAGCGGGATCGTATTGAACGGGAACTTTTCCAAAGCCAGCCACACGCATGACAACCGAATCAGCATCAATATTCTCAACCTTGGAGAGATCAACTGAGATGCTGGGTAGTCGAGTTGAGATGATAGAGCCAGGCTCAGGAATGACAGGATGTGGGGTGGTTTGGATGATGGCGCCAAGCGTTGCTGCAGATGTTTTGGTGGCCTTGAAGCTTGTTGCGTTGCGGAAGATGTAATCATGTGTGCCAAGAATGATGTATCTCGGGATGGTGAAATTTGATGTTGAGCGAGTCGTTTTTCCGGGGAGAACGGTAAACAGGCACTCGTAGCCTTGTTCAGCGGCGATGGGTAGCATTTCACCGGTCACAAAACCACCTGGATAGGCGTAGCATAAGATGTCACCGCCAAATTGCTTTTGGAGAGATTTGCGTGACTGCCCCATTTCTTTTTGCAGGTAGGCTTTGAAGGCAGCTTCTCCCTTGGCTCGTTCTGATTTTACAGCTGCAGGGTATGGGTGGGAAATGGAATGACTGCCAATGGAGCAACCATGCTTTTGCATCTCTTTAATCATCTCTGTGGTCAGAGCATTGCTGCCCCCATTGATGTAATTTGTGTAGAGGAAGATGGTGAATGGAAATCCCAATTCTTTAAGAATAGGAAAGGCATCGGTGTAGATTGATTTCCAACCATCGTCGATGGTGATGAGAACGGAGCGGTCTCCGATGGTTTTTTCTCCACGTTTCCACGCCGTAAAATCTTCTAAGCTGATTACATTCAGACCGAGGTCTTTGATCGCTTGCATTTGCCGCCGGAACTTGGCCGTAGAGATGAGCATCTCGGTGGCGTCTTTGGTTGAAGAAAAATCATGATAGCCAAGCACGGTGACGCGCGCATCAGATTTTGCCGGCGCATTGGTAGTCCCATTGGTAGTCTTATTGGTAGTCGCCTGGGCAGTTGTTTTGGCTGGCTTTGCCTGATCGTCTGCTTTTGGAGCTGTTGAACTATTCAGGTTTTTTGGCGTGCGAGCAATCGTTTGAGCTAATGTGTAGCTCAAAAACTTGCCATCACCATTATCAAACGGACCATGGCCTTGCGATAAACTAGCAAGGACAGTCAGCACGGTGGCAATGCCCGAAAAAACAGCTAAAAACTTCTTCATGATCAGTAGAGAGCTAAAATATAACCCTATCGAGGTGGATGGAAAGTCCTGAGTCGCCCGAGTGCGATGGATTATGCTCGATTGTGTAATCGATGATCTCCATGACCATCGTGCTAACTTAAAGGGCTGGGGTAGGTGCCTTGGTTGACGAGTTGTTTAATGGCATCAACGACATGTGGTTTATCATCAGGGTAGGTGACGCCAAACCAGGAACTGGTGGTCTCAAGAAGGCTGCAGTCGGCTTTTTTCTTGCTGATTAAATCGTCAACGAGCGTAGGAATGTAGCATTCGGATTTGAGCTCATTACCCGATTCTTTGAGGAATTGAATGAAATGTTCCTCAAGCTGGGCGAAGAATTCATGGTTGAAGCCCCAGAAATTCATTGAGGCAAGAGCATGCTCATCAATCTCAATGCGGGTGCCGTCCAATTGGTTGCCGTAAATTTTGCCGTCTTGCTCCCTCTTGATCTCGGTGATTTCTTCCACCTCGCTAAGTAAGCCGTCATTTTCTGAGCAAATGCCGCGATTGACATCACCATGATCGGAAAGGGTTTTGTTGATGTGGTAACCGACCATGCAGTAGTGGGACATGGAGTCATCGGAGTGGTTGGACTCTTTGAAGTAGGCTGCGATCCGTTGGTAGGCATCAGCGCCGTAAAAATCATCCGCGTTGATTACGGCGAACGGCCCGCTGACTGCGTTTCTGGCTGCTCGGATGGCGTGAGTGGTTCCCCATGGTTTTTCACGGCCTTCGGGGACGCTGAAGCCTTCTGGGAGATCATCAAGCTTTTGAAATACGTAGTCTACTTCGATTTTGCCTTCGAATCGAGCTCCTACGCCCTCTCTGAATGCCTGGGCAAAGTCTTCACGGATGATGAATACGACACGCTTGAAGCCTGCACGGATTGCATCATAGACAGAATAATCGAGCACGGTTTCGCCATCGGGGCCCATTGGGTCCATTTGTTTGAGGCCGCCATATCGGCTGCCCATGCCGGCTGCAAGGATGAGTAGTGTTGTTTCCATGGTTTGAAAATTTTCGCTGAGTGATAAGGAAGGGCTTTTTATGCAGACAATGTCTAGCTAATGCAATGGTTTCTTGTAATTAAGCGGTGGTTCTTTAACAGAGAATGTTAACAAAGAATGCTATTGCAGCTGAGGGCTTGCTGTCTTTAAGATGTCATCGTGCTCCGAGGGTTTGCGATAACTTAGCGGAGAACAATCTTCAATCTTCGCACTCAGCGCAGACACCTTACCCCACTCAATAATATCCCCGCCTAGATTGTATGGACGATAACCCCGAAAACCTCGACCAAAGCTTAGAGCGTAATCATGTGCGGCGAGTCTTCAATGCGATGCTCACGGCGCGTGTCCTGGAGAATAAATTGGGAAGTCTCTACAAGGCAGGGAAAATAGTAGGGGGAGTTTACCTTGGTAAAGGTCAGGAGGCTGTCAGTGCATCCATGGCGGCTTGTTTAGAGAAAGGGCGCGATGTTTATGCACCTCTCATTCGTGATCAGGCGGGGCGCACAGCATTTGGTGAGGAAATTTTAGATTGTACTCGCACCTATCTAGGCTCGGTCAAAGGGCCAATGCGGGGCAGGGATGGTAATATTCACCGTGGTCGGCCAGCTGAAGGAATGCTGGCGATGATTTCTCACCTCGGAGCAGCTATTCCAGTTGTTGCGGGTATGCTCTTGGCAAAGCGCATCAAGGGGGAATTGGATGGGGTAGTTGGTGCCACTTGCGTGGGTGATGGTTGCACCTCGACGGGAGCATTTCACGAGGGTTTGAATACTGCGGCTGTCGAAAAATTGCCGCTGATCTTAACTGTCGCCAATAATCAGTATGCTTATTCGACTCCGAATGACCGACAATTTGCCTGCCAGGACCTCGTCGATAAGGCTGTGGGATATGGTGTGCGTGGTCACCGTGTGGATGGAACAGATATGCTTGCCTGCATTAAGGTGATGAATGAGGCTGTGGCTCGCGCCCGTGAGGGTGAGGGCCCCCAGCTTGTGGTGGCTTCGATGCTCAGACTCACAGGGCATGGTGAACACGATGATGGTTCCTATGTCGATGCAGCGCTCAAAAGCTCTGGGCTAGGCCGTGATAGTATCGAGGTTGGAATCAAGCAGCTCATAGAGGGGGGCTTTGCATCAGTGGAAGAAATTGAGCAATGGCAGCAAGATGCTGCTGAGCAAGTGCAGCAGGCAGTCGCTATCGCCCAGAAGGAAGACGGACCTGATCCCTATAAAGACGATTGGATGGCATACTCAAATCCTGAGATGCAAATGCAGAGATAATAATGAGTGATGTTACTTACATAGACGCCATCCACGCTGCTCTCGATGAGGCGATGGAGCGAGATCCTGATGTTTTTCTCTACGGGCAAGACATTGGAAAATTTGGCGGTGCTTTTAAGGCGACCAAAGGCTTGCAGGAAAAGTATCCTGGGCGGGTGCTTGATGCTCCCATTAGTGAAGATGCCATGGCTGGCGTTGCCATTGGTGCTGCTATTGAGGGGGCGAGGCCTGTTCTTGAAATGCAGTTTGCTGATTTCTCGTCTGTCGCATTTAACCAAATCATCAATCAGGCGGCGACGCATTATTACCGAACGGGGGTGCCAGTGCCGCTGACGATGCGCCTGCCATCAGGAGGAACCCCTGGTTCTGGACCCTTTCATAGCCAGAGTATGGAGGCTATCTATGCTCACTACCCAGGTCTGGTCGTGGTCACACCGGCAACGGTTGCTGACGCGCACAGCATGCTACTGGATTCTATTGCGATGGATGATCCTGTGATCTATTGTGAGCACAAATTCTTATATCGTTGGCTAAAATCTAAAGATTTATCAGGAGATCGCTTGCCTATTGGTCAGGCAAGAATCACGCGCCCTGGTAAACATGCGACGGTGGTCACCTACAGTGCGATGGTGCACGAGGCTGTTCGTGCCGCAGAGATGCTCTATAAAGACGGTGGCTGGGAAATTGAGGTTGTTGACCTGCGATCAGTCAAACCTCTCGATACGGACACCATTATCGCCTCTGTCGCTCGTACTGGCAGATTACTGGCCTTGGGCGAGGCATTTCCATGGGGTGGGGTAACGGCCGAAGTTGTCTCCCGCGTGTGTGCAGACGGTTTCCATCTGCTTGATGCTCCTCCAGTAAGGCTCAATTCTAAAGACACTCCAATACCGTATCATCCCAAGTTATGGTCATCGCATCGCCCGACGCCGGAATCCATAGCTGAAGAGTTACGTAAGTTATTGGATTACTGATAATTACATCCATTTTTACTAAAATCAAGCAACCCATAAAATCATGCCTAAAGTTCCTATTATGATGCCACAGCTCGGTGAATCGATTGCCGAGGCTACGATTATACGGCTCAACATTGCTGTTGGTGATAAGGTGGTTGCGGACCAGGAGGTCATCGAGGTGGAGACCAATAAAGCAACGATGGGGGTGACTGCACTGTGTGCGGGTGAGGTGACCGAAATCCTCGCCGAAGAGGGGGTGAGTTATGCCGTCGGCAGTCTTCTTGGGGTCTTGGAGGTAAGCGAAGATGAGCTGGAACGCACCGGTGAGAAATCCATGGAGGAGATGAACGCTGAGGAAACTCAAGCAGCGGAGCCCCAAACCAGTGACGAGGAGCAGAATTTACATTTTAAAACGGAAGATGGTGGTTATAGAGAGCCTGTGCTGGTTGAACCCAGTATTAAGGGCTTACCGGTGCCAACGGGAAAACAAGGGGCACACTATATATCACCCCGCATGCGAGCACGGATGGCTGAGCTTGGCCTCAGAGCAGCCGATATTTCGGCCGTTTCTGGAAGTGGTGCAGGTGGTCGTGTTACGGTTGAGGATCTCGAGGGATTTCTCGAGCACATCAAAACATGGCCCTATACCAAGGCGTCACCAATGCGTCTTGCTGTGGCTGATGCGATGCGCCGGAGCTGGACTCGTCCGCTAGCAACCGTTGCCAGGCCGCTGGTGATGGATAAAATCCTCGATCATCGCCGTCGTCAGGCGCTCAAACCAGGGCCCGGAAAACCCAACTACCGCTGGTTATTTGATTGGTGAAAATGTCGTTCACCCACGTGCTTTTGATATTGGTGTGGCAGTCCAGGTCGATGATGGGGTCTTAGTTCCTATTATCCGCAACGCTGACACAAAGTCGTTGAGTGAGCTCGTCGAAGATTACAATCGCCTTGTTGAGTTAGCGCGTTCGCGCAAGCTTCCAGAAGATGCAACCAAACATGGAATTGCAACCGTGACCAACTTCGGTACGTTTGGCTTAACTTGGGGAACGCCTATTCCGCTGCCTAATGAAACTCTAATACTGGGACTTAGCGCAGGCGTTAAGCGCCCTGTTTGGAGTGAAGAGACCAGCACATTTGTTCCTGTAACAGAAGCAGAGATTGATTTGACCTTTGACCACAGGGTGGTTGACGGCGGTGGCGCAGGTATGCTGCTGAATCGTATTTCTGAGTTGCTACAGCACCCAGAAGCCCTTTAAGGGGTTAGGCTGCCATGCTTTAGCTTACTGGCTCCTGCCATGCTTTAGCTTACTGGCTCTATATCGAGCTGGTCATGAACGGCTGCCATCACGTGGGCATTGACTTCTGTGATGCTTGTATTGGCATTGATTACCTCTGCATACGCTTCATCTTTGAGGCTCAAGAAAAGCTTGCGGCAAAAGTCGAGCGATTCACGCTTTTCAAATTCGTTGGCTTCACCATCTCTGATGCCGATGCGCTCCAGTGCGGTATCGACATCAAGATCAAGAATAAGGAGCATATCGGGTTGGGGGGCAAAACTCTCATTTTTTGCACGGATCATTTCCGGATCGATGCCGCGGGCGCCTTGGTAGGCCATCGTTGAGAAATAATAGCGATCAAGGATGACAACGCCGCCACGCTTGATGGTGGGTATGATCAGCTGCTCAACGTGTTCGCGCCGGTCGTTGATGAAGTATTCTAATTCATCCTCTATACTTAGCCTGCCCGTGATTGCGCTATCTCTGAGTTTCTTTCCCCACGGTCCATTGGTCGGTTCGAAGCTTTGCACAACCTCCCGGCCGCTCTTTCTCAGCGCTTCAGCGAGCATGGTAGCTTGAGTCGACTTTCCTGTTCCGTCGATGCCTTCAATGACAATGAGGTATCCCTTGGATGCGGAGCTGTTGTGCTTAGTAGACATGAAGATGAAGAGTGATGGGGTTGTAAGTCTTTCTTTAGCGAAGAGGTGAGGCCAAGGTTTAGAGTTTTGACCAGGCATCCATGCCGCCGCTTACGTTGTATACATTGGTGAAACCCTGATCTACCAGGTAATCCATGACTCGACCACTTCGGCCGCCAGATTTGCAAATAACCAGCAACTCCTGGTCCTCGCCCATGGTCTTGAGTTCAGGTACGAATTCCGGTATGTCGCCCATGGGCACATGTCGGGCAGCATCAATGTGAGCTACGTCGTATTCCCATGGCTCACGCACATCGAGTAAGAGGCCGTTAAAGGGTTCGTCTAGTTTGCTTTTGAGTTGTTCAACGCTTATCTCGTCTTGGTTATCCATTGTGTTTGTGGGCTTAGTATTGCTGCAGGTTTGCTCGTAGTCAATTAAGTGAGTGATGCTTGGATTTTCACCACAAAGAGGACATTCGGGGTCTCGGCGTAGGTTGAATTCTCGGAAGCTGGTGTTTAGCGCATCATAATGGATCAGCCGGCCTAGTGGCGGGGTGCCGCAACCCAGTATAATCTTGATTGCTTCCATGGCCTGAAGGCTGCCCATAATGCCAGGCAAAACACCGAGGACTCCAGCTTCGGCACAACTCGGCACACTGCCGGCATCGGGAGGCTCAGGTAGCATGCAGCGATAGCAGGGACCTCCAAGGTGTGGCGCAAAGACGCTGAGTTGACCTTCAAAACGGAAGATGGAGGCGTAAACGTTTGGTTTTTTGAGGAAGAATGAGACGTCGTTACTTAGATAGCGCGTTGCGAAGTTGTCCGTGCCGTCGATGATGACATCATACTGGGATGCTATCTCCATGGCGTTGCCAGCGTTGAAGCGGCAGGGGTGTTGCTCAACCTTTACATGAGGGTTGATTTCTCTGAGTCGTGCAGTAGCGCTTTCAAGTTTGCTCAAGCCGAGGCTCGATTGGCCATGGAGTATTTGACGTTGGAGATTAGACAGCTCGACGGTGTCAGGATCAACAATGCCGATACGGCCAATTCCAGCAGCAGCAAGATAGAGACAAGAGGGGGATCCTAGGCCTCCAGCGCCGATGCAAAGTACCGATGAATTCTTTAGCTTTTCCTGTCCTGCCACGCCGACTTGCTGAAGGGAGAAGTGACGAGCATAGCGGGATTGTTCCTCTTGGCTGAGCATAGTTTGGATGCCGAAAGAGGCTGCAGTTAGAAGGGTGAAGAAAATGGCCAGTCACTTTAAAAATGAAATCTAGTGGCGGCGCAGGGTTAGGTGTGAGAAGAGCTTAGCCCTTGAGTTTATTTTCTAAAGCTTGGTCAGGCTGAGC
>JAACFN010000102.1 GCA_009937455.1 Verrucomicrobiaceae bacterium
AAAGAAGTAAGTGCTCAGCATGAAGAAGTTTCCGCCGAGCGCACCAAGCTCGCCGCCAATGTCAACGAGGAGCTTCTCTCACTCTACGACCGACTGATCGTTTCCAAAGGAGGCGATGCCATTGTTTCTGCTGAAAAAAGCCAGTGTCATGGTTGTCACATGAAAGTCGTACCTGCCACCATGATTAAAGTTCAGGCAGAAAAAGAAGTGGCCCAATGCGAAAACTGCGGACGCATCCTGCACCTGTAATTTGATACAACCTCAACTGATCAATGACACCCGACTCGATCCTTGAGCTCCTCAAGCAAGTCCCCTATCCCGGTTTCTCACGAGACATCGTTTCCTTTGGCCTCGTCAAGGATGTCAGCATTGACGAGGGCATCGTCACCGTCACCATCAGTGTGCAAACCAACGATGCCTCCGTACCGGAGCAAATCTTCAAAAATTGCCACGCCGTTCTCGATCCCCTACCTGAGATCAAACACGCCAGGATTGAGCTCGATGTTCAAGACCCTGCCACCCAAGCAAACACCGATGCCGCTGGATCTAGCGCCATCAAAAACACCATCCCTGGTGTTAAAAATGTCATTGCAGTAGCCTCAGGCAAGGGCGGCGTAGGAAAATCCACTGTCTCAGCAAACCTCGCTATAGCACTCGCCAATGCTGGCCATAAGGTAGGCCTGTGTGACTGTGATCTCTATGGACCATCCATCGCACACATGTTTGGTAGCCGTGAGCGTCCACTTGCTACCGAGGACAATGAAATCATTCCCATCTCCGCGCATGGCATACAACTGATGTCCATGGGCTTCCTGCTCGAGGAAGCTTCACCTGTGATCGTTCGTGGGCCACTCGCTACTCGCTATACCCAGCAGTTCCTCCAAAACGTGGCCTGGGGTGAGCTTGATTACCTGATCCTTGATTTACCTCCTGGCACTGGCGACATTCAGCTTACTATCGTCCAGACCATTAGCCTCACGGGTGCCGTCATTGTGACCACACCACAAGAAGTTGCCCTCATCGATGCCCGCAAGGCCATCTCTATGTTTGATAAAGTCAACGTATCCATCATGGGCCTCGTCGAAAACATGGCTTGGTTTGAATGTGAACACGGCACACGTTACCCCATTTTCGGTGAAGGCGGTGGTGCCGCTGAAGCCAAGAAACTCAAGCTGCCCTTATTGGGTCAGATCCCGATCAATATCCCGACTCGTGAGCAAGGTGACGCAGGTTCCCCTGTTGCCCTTATCGACCCCGCTGAAAATGATGCCAGTGCTGCCTTTGCCGCTCTGGCAACAAGTGTCGACCAGATAGCTCAGGGCTAGAATCAGCCTCCAGGATGGCCACACTTACTGAGCTCTCCAGGAGTAGCCTCATGGTATAGATCGGCAATGTTTGAGCTCTAGCAAAGGATGAGCTCCGACACCTATTGACAAATCAATATTCAAGCAACATCCTCTGGGAGCCAAGCAATTAGCGAGAAATGACGCCTAGAAATGACTCCTGAATCTATTGAAGAAATCATGCGCCGTGTGCACCTCCTTGAGATCAAGGCGAGGCGGCTAGCGAGGGAGACATTCAGCGGTGAGTATCAATCTTCCTTCAAGGGTAGCGGCCTTGATTTTGAGGACTACAGGGAATACCAGCACGGTGATGAAACCCGCTTCATTGACTGGAATGTGACGGCTCGGAAGGACCATCCCTACATACGCACCTTCCGTGAAGAACGTGAGCTCTCTGTGATTCTTGCTGTTGATGTCTCAGGATCGAGCGTCTACGGCAGTAGCCAGCTAAGTAAACGTGAGCTCGCGGCAGAACTCGCTGCTGTGCTAGCCTTCAGTGCTAACATCAATGGTGATAAAACAGGACTGCTTCTCTTTGCCAGCGAACCCATCCTTTATCTTCCTCCAGCAAAGGGCAATAAACACGTCTTGCGAATGATTCGTGAAATACTGGCGGCAGAGCCCGACAACCCAGGCACATCCATCCCTGCAGCCTCAGACTTCCTTCTTCACACCGTCAAACGAAAGGCCGTTGTGTTCCTCATTTCAGACTTTTTGGCACACGATCTCAAAAAACCGCTCAGTGCGCTCGCTAGCAAACACGACGCCATCGCGCTGCGTGTCACTGACCCCATGGAAAAGAAATTGCCTCGTGTGGGCAAGATCACCTTAGCGGACCCTGAGACTGGCGCGCAAACAACCGTGAACACCAACAATGCGAATGTCCGCATGGGCTTTGAAAGACTTAGTCAGCGGCACAACGAAGGCCTCGCCCAGCTCTTCAAGCAGCAAGGCATTGACCACCTCGAGCTGAGCACCACCGGTGATTACCTGCCTCACCTGCACCGCCTATTCAAAGAACGCACCCGCAGACGAAACTCCTGACATCATGACCCCAGATATTCATGACATCACCAGCCCCGAGGAATTCCTTCTCGGACAACCACCTCTATGGGAGTCGCCATGGTTTTGGGTATTGGTGATCACAGGGGTTCTCCTCATGGGTTTTGTCCTCCGCAAGCTTACCAGACAGAAAACCAGTCAGAAAAAGCGCAAGCAGCTCCTAGATACCGCTACTGAAGCTCTCTCAGCCTTGAAAGCAGAGATCGACTCGCTCCAGCCCCAAACCTCTGCCGTCCGCATCTCCCTGATCATGCGCCAATACCTCGAGGCCGCCTTTGATGATCCCGCCCTTTTCGAAACCGATGAAGAGCTCACCCTCAGGCCGCACGCGCTGTCACAGCTGCAGCATAACTGCCGCACAGCCGTCATTGATCACCTCCATAAGCTCACGCAGCTCAAGTACGTTGCTGCGGGTCAGCAAGGTCCTATTTTAGAACTCATCGATCAGGCCATTGAGGTCCTGCACATGATCGAGCCAGCCACGACTGATCAAAAATCGCCTGATCAAAAATCCCCGGATCAAAAAGCCCCCGAGTAGATGCAAGATTTCATCCAGCAATTTAGCTTTGCCAACCCGCAGTGGTTGCTCGGCCTCATCGCGCTTATCCCCCTGCTCTTTATCGGCGGCAAATCAGGCACGCCAACGGCAATCACCTACTCCTCCTTATCTATTCTCTCCAGTCTGGGTAGTAAACCAAGACGCCTACCAGGATTCATTACGTTTTCATTTATCCTACTCGCTCTCATCTGTGCGATCATCGCCATGGCACGCCCACAGCTGCGCAACGAGCAATCAGAGAGCACCGCAAGTGGTGTCGATATCATCCTCGCCATCGACATTTCCTACTCGATGCAAATTGTCGACTTCGTGCTCAACGGCAGACGTGCCCAACGCATTACCGTGGCAAAAAACACCGCAGAGGCATTTATCAATCAACGTCAAAATGACCGCATGGGCATCGTTGCCTTCTCCGGTCGCCCCTACATCACCAGCCCGATCACGCTTGAACATGATTGGCTCATTGACCAGCTGCGAGAACTGCGTCCAGGCCTCGTCAAAGAGCAAGGCACGGCCATCGGCTCAGCCATCGCCGCAGCAGCCAGCAGACTGCATGAGCGTGAGTCCAAAAGCAAAGTCATCGTCCTCGTCACAGACGGCTCCAACAACTCAGGCCGTATTGCTCCTGTTGAGGCTGCCAAGCAAGCCGCCGTCTTAGGCATCAAGGTCTACGCCATCGCAATCGGCACCGAGCAAGGACGCCTCAACAACTCCATCCAAGCACACCCGCAGCAAGAGTTTGACACCAAGACCCTGCAAGAAATCGCTGAAATCACCGGCGGCGAATACTTCCGGGTCAAAGACACCGACAAACTCCGTGACACCTTCAACTCGATCGACCAGCTTGAAAAAACCGAGATCAAGCAGCATAGTATTGTCAGCATCAGAGAGCTCTTCCCCTGGTGCGCCTCTGCAGCCCTCATCTTCACCATCATCGGCCTGACCATGCAAGCGATCAAAAGCCCAACCGCCCCCTAGCATTTCAGTCTAAGCATTCCGAGAAATACCATGTCGTTCGTTCACCCAAGCTGGCTTTTACTGCTGCTCATCCTTCCGATGATCTTGCTCGGTGCTATTCTGACAACGCGGGCCAACAACAAAGCATGGCAGCAGCTCGTCGCCGCTCGGCTGCGCAAACAGCTCGTCAAAGAAGGCTCCACCACACGTCGCTGGGTAGCACTGATAATGGGACTACTTGGCTGCGCCCTGCTGATCATCGTGCTAGCCCGCCCTTACGGTGACCAAACCTCAACAACAGAACAAATCAGCAGCCGCAACTTACTCATTGCCATTGATACCTCGCGCTCAATGCTCGTCGAAGACGTCGCCCCGAACCGCATCAGTCATGCCAAGGCCATGGCACTCGAGCTCGTGCAAACCTTCCCCAATGATCGCATCGGAGTGATCGCCTTTTCCGGTGCTGCCGTTTCCATGGCGCCACTGACCATTGACCATACCGCCGTTCATGAGACCATCAGCCAGCTCGACACCAACGTCATCCCCTCCGGCGGATCCGACCTCGCTGCTGCCGTCGAGCTAGCCATCGAAACCTTTAAAAAATCCGACAAACAATCCAACGCCCTGATCATCATTAGTGACGGTGAGGATCACTCTGAAAAAATTCAGTTTGCAGGCAGCGAAATTCGAGATGCGGGCACAGCCGTATGCACCATCGGTGTCGGCTCCGCGGAAGGCGGCATGATTCCTGATTTACGCAATCTGGATGGCAAATTCCGCGACATCAAAGGCAACACCGTCCACAGCAAACTTAACTCAAGCGCCCTTGAACAGCTCGCAAACGCGGGAGCAGGCTCCTACGTCGCTGCTTCATCTGGAGCAGATCATACCATTCGCCGGGCATTAGCCTCGCTAGAAAGAACCCAGGAATCTGGCCGCGTCATTGATATTCCCAACGAAACCTATCAATGGTTTCTGTGTCCGGCCATTGTTCTGCTCATTCTCTCTGTCTTGATCCGCTCCAACCTCTTCACGCGCAAACTCCCGACGCTAACAACCGCCTCAGCTCTTCTTACCCTGATACTCACCGGCAGCCCGCATCTGCAGGCAGCCTCGACCATGGAGCGTGCCGCAGACGCCTACCAAATGCATGACTACCATGGCGCGATCGAGTTATTCAGCGAAGCTCTTGCTGAAGCCCAGGCAGAATCGGACACACGCTACCAGCATATCATCGAGTTCTCACAAGGCAGCGCGGCCTATCGCCTCAGCCGCTGGGATGTTGCCAGCCGCTATTTCTCCCGAGCCTTACTCAGCGATGATGACAAGCTGCAAGAAAAGGCTCACTACAACCTCGGCAATACCCTCGTTCAATGGGGATGGACCACCCTCGATCTACCGCCATCAAGCGACACAGAAAATGTATTCCTAGAATCCATGCGCCAACTTTATGCGGATCCAGCGAGTCAACAAACACAGGCCCCAGCAAATCAAGCAACTCAAGCAGGTCAGGCCCCCAAACTCACAGCCGCCGATGTAGCTAAGATCAAAACCAACTGGCAAGACGCGATCAGCCACTACCAAGCTTCCTTAATGGTGAATGCCGACAACACCGAAGCGCAAGACAACCTCCGCGAGGTTGAAAAAATGCTTGAGCAGCTCAAGCAAGCACAAGAACAGGCCAAACAGGAAGCCGAACAAAAAAAGGAAGACCAAAACAAGAAAGATCAGGGCGATCAAGGCGACCAGAAAAACAAGCAGGATGGTGAAGGCGACGGAGACAAAAAAGACTCGGATCAAGAGGGCGAAAAAGACGACAAAAACAAGTCTGATGGCGATGACTCTGATCAACAAAATAACCAAGCAGACAACCAAAATAACCCCCAGTCAGGAAACCCCGAAGATGGCGGAGAAGAGCAAGCAGCTGAACCGAACCCTGAAGAGACTAAAGAAGAGTTCGCAGCACGCATTCTTAGAGAACAGTCTGATGCTGAAGTTCGCCCCGTGAGACGCCGTCTCATGCAGCTACGTAGACCTGAGAAAGACTGGTAATGACAACCCACAAGGCGAT